>JAZNVO010000033.1:0-4446 GCA_045592885.1 Alphaproteobacteria bacterium | reverse complement strand
TTATTTTAAAAATTCTTTTTTCTTTTTCGCCTAAGGGCGATGCGGTTTCATTTATTTAAATTTCATTTTTTTATTTTTCGTTTTTTATTTTAAAATTTTTTTATTAAAGGAATTTATTATGTCTTTTTCTGTGATACAAACTTTACCAACACCACAAGAAGTTATTGAAAAATATGAGTTAACCGATAATATGAAAGCGGTTAAACAACGCCGTGATTTGGAAATAAAAAACATCTTTGAAGACAAAGATGAAAGAATGCTTTTGATTATTGGGCCATGTTCGGCAGATTGTGAGAAATCTGTGTTAGAATATGTTTTAAAATTGGCAGAGTTGCAAGAAAAAGTGAAAGAAAAACTTTTGCTTATTCCGCGTATTTATACAAATAAGCCCAGAACAAACGGATTGGGATATAAAGGATTAATGCATCAACCGAATCCGAAAGAAAAACCGGATATTTCAAGTGGATTGTTGGCATTGCGTCGACTTCATTTAAAGTGTTTTTCCGAATCCGGTTTAAGTGCTGCAGATGAAATGCTTTATCCCGATGTTTTGGGATATTTGGATGATTTGTTGAGTTATATTGCTGTTGGGGCAAGAAGCGTTGAAAATCAACAACATCGTTTGGTTTCCAGTGGAGTCGATGTTCCTGTTGGGATGAAAAATCCGACAAGCGGTGATTTATCCGTGATGTTCAATGCAATTTATGCGGCTCAAAACAGGCATGCTTTTGCTTATAAACAAAAAGAGGTGCATACGTCTGGTAATCCGTTGACTCATGTTATTTTAAGAGGATATTCAACGAGTGCGGGTGATTGTGTTTCAAATTATCATTATGAAGATTTGAAACGGGTTGATTCATTTTATAAAAAATATTCGACTCTTCAAAATCCGGCAATTGTTGTTGATACCAATCATGCCAATTCCGGAAAAAATTATAAAGAACAACCTCGAATTGCCTATAATGTGATGGAAAGTCGGGCAGATAATCCTGTATTGAAAAAACTTGTAAAAGGCTTGATGATTGAAAGTTATTTAGAAGAAGGACGTCAAGAAGTTGAGACGGGAATTTATGGTAAGTCAATTACCGATGCTTGCTTGGGATGGGCTGATACTGAAAAGCTTGTTTTGAATTTGGCAGGAATGGTTTAAAAAAATAAAAAAGGCGGCCAAGCGGTCGCCTTTTTTATTTTGCGATGATTACCGTTTATTTTTTATTATAAATATATCCATAAATAAGGCCGACGAAAACTGCACCGCCAACGATGTTGCCGATTGTCGCCGGAATAAGGTTATCAATAACAAATTGACTCCAAGAAATGTCTGCGCCGGTATACATTGCTGCCGGAATAAAAAACATATTGGCAATGGAGTGCTCATATCCCAAAGTCACAAAAATCATTACGGGGACCCAAATACCGAGAGCTTTACTCATGATATCTTTTCCGGCATACCCCATCCATGTGCCAAGGCAAACAAGTGTATTTGCACCGATAGCTTTCAAAAACACCGTATCAAAAGGATATTTGAGTTTTCCATAGGCTAAAGAGTGCAAATAATCGCTATAGGGTGCGCCTGCAATAATTCCGGTTTTGTGTGCCATAAAAAAGGCAATAAGTTGAGCGCCGATAAAGTTGAATGCATAAGCTAAAATCCAAACTTTTAATAAAGCCCAAACGCTTGTTTTCTTTTGCATGGTGGAAAGTGTCATACCGGCACAATCGCTTGTGAACAAATCTGCCCCGGCAACGCAAACCATAATCAATCCGACAGGGAACAAGGCGCCGGCTGTGAATTTGACAAGTCCCGGATTCATTGCTAATGTAGTTGGCATACCGCCTGCAACAACAACAGTTAATAATCCGCCAAGTGCAATAAAAATACCGCCAAGTATGGCAAATAAAAAGAATTTTAATAACGGCATTTGAGCTTTTGCTTTTGAGCTGTCAGCAAAAAGAGAGGCAATTTCTGACGGTTGGTAATATGACATAAAAAAACTCCTGTAAAATTAAAAAACATAAATAAATATGCCCTCTTTTATTCCTTTTTTTTCCAAAAATCAAGAGGGTAAGGGTTATTTTGTTTTTTGTTTCCCTGTATTTAAATATTCAGATAAAATACTTGGTTTTGAAGAATATATTTTGATAGCTTCAAGAGATTGAGGAATGTTAGTTTCTGTTGAATAATATTCATTTAACAGAGGGATAAGTTTTAATTCCTTTGATAAAGAGGGTAAGTTTTTTTTCAATTTTTCTTCTTGAATTTCATGACCTTCTTTAATATATAAATTTCTCCAGTTTGAAACAGTAAAATGCATTTCATCTAAATCATTTTGGGACAATTGATTTTTGCAAAGGGATTGAGCAGTTTGTTCTCTTAATTCTATATTTCCCTCTATCAAACATTTCATTATAATGCCCATTGTTCTTTCTTGAGCTTTACCGATTTTGGCTCGTCTTGAAAGTGGCAAGTTTTCTTTTTGAACTTCAAAAAGTTGAAGATTTCGAATTTGTTTGACCCAATTGTTCAGGTCTGATCTATATTCAACAAAATAACCTGTATGATTAGTGCTAATGGAAAGTATTAAGTTTAATGCTTTGGCTTGGGCTTCAGCCATTAAGGAGGCATACATTCTTAATTCTTTTGGCAAAAAAGCGCCATCCATACATTGTTTTGCATGAAAAAATTCATGAGCAACAGAGGTTATATCCAAATGATTTTGAATGAGAATATGCCCTTTTTTTATAACTTTTTCGCCATGAACGAGTTGGCCACCGACAAAGAGGGAGTCATCAATGTGAATAGTGCTTGGTAACAGATTACTTTTCAATATTTTGGCAACAACCGGATTGTTATTGGCAACAACGATTAATCCTTGCAAAATGTCATATTGCTCTGAATATGAAAGAGGTGAGAAATCAATTTGTTTGCATAACTTTTCAATATCTTTTGAATTCAAAGAAGAATAAATATCATCTTTTTCTTCTTCTTTGTCATAAAAATAGCGAAGTTCATCTAAAACCGGTTTTGCGACACTTGGATTTTTCAAAAGAATATCCGGTTCTTTTTTTCTTAATTTTAATGAAACATTGAATAAATAAGAAAATAGAATAATGTTAATGATGTTGGCAAGCTTAAGGTTGAAAACGCTTTCTTTATTTTCGATCCTTTGTTTAATATCTAAAGCGGTGGATATTGAGGTGTTTAACAAAAAAAGCCCGCACCAAGCTATAGAAAAATTTAAGCCAAAGCGTTGCCAAAAAAGCTTTTTTTGAACTATATTTGAAAGTTTTTTTTCTTTTTTCATAAAAATCCTTTAAATTGATAAGTCGTTGTATGTTATCATATTTAAAGAATTTTGTTAATATTTTGTTATTGTATTGTTGTTTTTGCGATAAGAATTGTGATATTTGAAATGAACAACTTAACTGCGATGGCAATTAAAATGATACCAAAAAATTTTTGAAGCATATAGATAATGTTTTTTCCGAGTTTGGCCTCAATTTTTTCAACAAAATTTAAAATGAAATATATCACCGCGATATTTGCAAGTATGGCAACCAACATATTGATATCGCTATATTGAGAGCGGATGGAAAGAATTGTTGTGAGCACGCCGGCGCCTGTTAAAAGAGGGAATACAATTGGGATGAAGGTGGCATCTTTGACGTTTGATGGGCCATTGGATTTGAAAATTTCAACATCTAAAATCATTTCCATACCGAAAAGAAAGATAATTAAAGAACCGGCAATGGCAAAAGAAGAAATATCCAAATGAAAGAGGGAAAGAAAAGCTTCTCCGATATAAAAGAAACCAAAAAGCATACACATGGCACAAATGGTTGCTTTGTTCGGATTCACAACAGCGCCTCTTCGTTTTGTGCTTAAAATTGTCGGGATTGAGCCAATACAGTCAATGGCAGCAAAGATAACCAAAAAAGCACTTAAAAACTCTTGAAAATTAAATGCTGAAAAAAACGGCATGGTCCCTCCTTTTTTATCTTTTATACTTTTGTTTATATTATTAGCAAAATATTCAAAATAAAAAAAGTATTTATTAAAATTTTAATTATTTTATTTAAAAAAAGGCTCTTTTTTGCCGGATTTATCAAAAAAACACAAAAAATGAGTATTTTTAAGAGTGAAGAAAAATAAAAATCGTTATTTTTCAATGGGTTAGAATTTTAAGAAAATGAATATAAAATCATCAAAAAAGCCCTTTTGTTTCAAAGGGTTATTTGAATTTGTGGGGTCGGAAATCTAACGGTCGTTTTCTTTGCCGACTTTTTCCTCTTCCATACTTTTATTATACCATAGGTTTAAAATTTCGTGTCTAAAATTTTTCAAAAAAAATATATGATTTTTTGATATTTTCTTTTAGTGTATTGATTTTAAAAGATTATTTTTTATCAAAAATTTACATAAAAATTGATAAAAAACGCTTTTTT
>JAZNVO010000032.1:0-3771 GCA_045592885.1 Alphaproteobacteria bacterium | reverse complement strand
TTTGATTTTGGTTTCGCTATTTGCCCTTTATCCGGCGGTGAAGAAGAAAATTGGTTCAACATACTGTATTGTTGGATTTATAGTTGCTTGTGTTTTGTCAGCAATGATGTTTTTATAAAAAAAGAGCCGCTAAAAAGCGACCTTTTCTTTTAATTCACAAAAAGAATTATTTTAATTTCTTTTCGACAAATTCCACATGTTTTCTGGCTTTTTTGTCAAATTTGCGAATTTTCAACTTTTCAGTTTTTGTTCGCGGATTTTTCTTTGTGACATAGAAAACGCCTGTTCCGGCTGTGCTTTCTAATTTAATCTCAACTGTTGTCGGTTTTGCCATAATATACCACCACTAAATAAATAAGTTAAACCATAGGTGCTAACTATATAGTAAAAAAAATATAAAGTCAAGCAAAAATATAAGTGTTTTTGATTATTTTTTAAGCAATAACGTCAATTTCATATCCGTCTTGTTTGAGCCAATCGATCAATTTTGCCAAAAAAGCTCTCTCTTTTTCATGGACAACCCCATCGGCTGTAATTACATCTAAAACTGCTTGAAGAAGTGGTTCAACCACCAACTTTCCTTTTTTTAAGCACCGATGAAATGCCATTGAAAAGCTGTCATCATCCGGAGCCAATGAAATGAGATAATCATTCATTTGCTCATCTTCATAATTAAGATGCGGTAATCTTGAACGAATGTATTTTAAAACCGCCAAACGTTCTTTTGCCATTCTTTTGTTATCGATTGCGACAAGATACATCAAAACCGTTATTTCCGATCCAACTTCATTAATTGCCTTTGCAAAATCGCTCATTGGTTCGGGTAGATATGATTCTTCAATTTCAATACCCAAAATATTTTGAAGATAAAGATAAGGATCGCTGTATAAAGTTTTTGTTGCCAAATCTTCAATGCATGAAATTTGACTGACTCGAATAACACGGGGAGCTTTGATATCAAGAGCGATACCATCAATAAAATATTCTGATTTATTTTTGATAACTCTTCGAATGAGAAAATCACGTTTTTTAACATTTGAAGTCATTGATTCATAACTGATACAAGCTTTAACGGAAATGCCGGATTTGGCCTCGCTTGAATTTTGAACGGCTTCTTGAATCTTTTTAGGCGTTTTTTTGAATCTTTCGGACTCATCAATTGTTTGTTCGCCTTTGATGTTTTTAATAGTCGTTAAGATATCTTTTTGGTTTGCCATTTTTTATTTTCCTTTTAAAACCGTTTTTGCCCACTTTTCAGCATAATTATATAAACATTTGTTTGAAATTGCAACGTTTTTTTCGGGGGGTAAGAAGCTGGCTTTTGAAATGAGATCAATTTCTTTTGTGAGCGATGGATCATGTGATTTGTCTTTTAAAAATTTTTTCCATTCCTGATGTGTTAAAGAAGCTGTTTGCTCTGACCCGAACTTTAAAATTGCAATTCGTTTTAATATTTTTGAAAGTTCTTTTGCCGTTTGAACAGGGGTTAAGTTTTTTTTCTTTAATGCATCGATTTCTTTTTTTGTGTAAAGATAAGTTGATGGAAAGAAAGTTCTTTTTATCAAAAAGAAAAAGCAAAAAAGCAACAAACAACATAATATAATGACACACCACCAACCGATTGGTAATGGAAAGAGGGATGGTTTTTGCCCCAGTATAACGTCTTTTAATCCCGACAAATCTCTTTCAGAAGCCAGGCAGTTAAAAGAAAAGGTGATAAAAAAGGCAAATAGGATGTTAAATAACATTAAAGAAGTCCTCCTTGACAAAAAGAAGCTGTTTTTAAAAGGAAATCATCTTCTGTTGAAAGTGGTAAGTATCCGATATTTGGATTGGAGGTCAACTCAATGAGTTGTTTCGTTTTTTCTTGAAATAATTGTTGATATTTTTTTTGAAAAGATTTTTGTTTTCCGTTGAAAAATAAAACAGATTCGCCGTTTGAAACAGGAAGAATATTTTTTGGAAATTCGGTTTCAAGTTTGTCATAAATATGAATAAGGGCACAAGTTGCTTTTTTTGAAATTCGAGAAAGACTTTCTTTTGTTTCAGCTGAAAAATCAAAAAAATCACTTAAAATAAAAACAAAAGCCCCTTTTTTGATAAGTTTTTCCGTTTTGAGGAGAGCTTGATCCAAAGTTATTTGAATTGGCTCTGTTGTAAGTGGATTACCGGCTTCTTCTAATGCATCAAAAAAAGAAACAAGTGTTTCGCTGTTTGAACTTGAAGAGGCACATTCAATTTTTTGATTTGATAAAACAGTGAATCCTAATTTATCTTGTTTGTTGATTGCCAAAAAGGAGAGGAGGGCTCCGGTTTTTGCTGCAATAACAGATTTGAAAGCTCCTTGTGTTGCAAATTTCATTGTGCTTTGCATATCGATAAAAAGAAACACCTGTCTTTCTTTTTCATCGGTGAATAACTTGGTGTAAGGTTTGTTGTGTTTAGCTGTTATTCGCCAATCAATCAAACGGATGTCATCCCCCGGTTGGTAAACGCGAACTTCTTGAAAATCAAGCCCTTTTGTTTTAAACGGAGAAAAATTTTCTCCAGTGCCGGTTAAAACCGGTAATTTTGTTTTTTTTAATTTAAAGGCATTGGCCTTTTTTTTTAGGTCAATTAGATCATTTTTATCTGCAAAAACACTTTTAGGCCATTTGGTTTTCATATTACACCATCGGAACGCGTTTCAAAAGAGTGTTAACCAATTGTTCGGAAGTTACACCGGCGGATTTTGCTTCAAAAGAAGGAAGAACACGATGACGCAGCACTTCAAAAACAATGCTTTTCAAGTCATCCGGTGAGACATAGTCATGTCCGTTTAACCAAGCGGCAGCTCGTGAACAAATATCAAGAGCAATTGTTCCACGCGGAGAAGCTCCAAAGCTGATGTATCGGGCTAAATCTTCGCCATATGGTTTGGGATTTCTTGTGGCCATAACAAGTTGAATAATATATTCTTCAATTTCAGGACTCATATAGACATTCAAAACTTCTTGTCTGGCAGCAAAGATTGCTTTTTCGGTAATTTTTGGAAAGTCCGGTAAGGGTTCTTGTTTTTCTTCTTTTCGCACAAGTTTTAAAATTTGTCTTTCAGCATCGGCTGTTGGATATTTGATTTTAACATACATTAAAAACCTGTCTAATTGGGCTTCTGGCAGAGTATAAGTCCCTTCTTGTTCAATGGGGTTTTGAGTTGCCATAACCATGAATAAATCCGGAAGTTTATAAGTCGTATTTCCGACGGTAATTTGTCTTTCTCCCATTGCTTCTAACAGAGCAGATTGAACTTTGGCCGGGGCACGGTTGATTTCATCAGCTAAAATAATATTGCTGAAAATCGGACCTTTTTGAAAATAAAATTGGTGTGTTTCATGACGATAAACATCACTTCCCGTAATGTCTGAAGGTAATAAATCCGGTGTGAATTGAATGCGTTGTTCCTTTGCATCAATAAGATTTGAAAGAGTTTTAACAGCTTTTGTTTTTGCAAGTCCGGGGACCCCTTCAACCAACAGGTGTCCATTACAAAGAAGTGTAATCAAAAGCTTTCTTGTTAAATCCTCTTGTCCGATAATAATGGAGTTCATATAGGTTAATAAATTTTGAAATTCTGGTGTAATAGCCATTTTTTAAGTCTCTCCTAAATTTGTGAGTTGCATTTTATAAAAAATAATATATACTCCTTTTGTTAGGATTGCAAATGACAAATTCAATTTTGTCCCTTTATCGGGTATTTTTTATTGATGAAAACGATCAGTTATGGGCCTTGTG
>JAZNVO010000031.1:0-2444 GCA_045592885.1 Alphaproteobacteria bacterium | reverse complement strand
CCATTGTCTTCCTAAGACCGCTTGGCCTCCGACTTTAAGCGTGTTCCATCCATTTGATAGTTGCTACCACCCATCACAGAGATATTTGATTGAGAGTTTTCTGATAAAATATCATAAGTTGCCGCAATTCTGGCTGTCGGGCGAATCATTATGTTGTTTGCTTTAACAGATGTGCTGTATTTGATACCGACAAGTGAGGTCAACACGTCTTCTTTTTCAGCATGAACACGTTGAATGCCATCATAATATGAATCAGCGTCAACAAAGAGATAACGCAAACCGGCATATGGTCTGATTCCATTTTTGAAAACATAACCGGTCATCAATTGGCCACCATAAGAGCTTACATCATATTCGCTGCGAAGAAGAACGCCCATCGGAGCTTTCTTTTCTTTGTATTTTGAAATGTTATAGTTCAAAATGGAGCAAATATACCATTGAGACGGTTGATATTTACCATAAGCAAAGATGTTATGGCTGTTCACTTTGATGTCACGACCTAAAGAATCTGCATCTGTGTTCATGAAGGCATACCCCATACCGAAAAGAACTGTATCAGAGAGTTCTTTATCAGCCCCTAAAGCAAATCCACGGGAATTGGCAGAGAATCCGTCTGATCTTGTTGTGGCATCTTGTTTTGTATGGTTATAAAGTCCTTGACCCCAAATGCCGGCACCTTCTTTAATGTCACCACCGGATGTCCCTTTAATTGAATCCATGCGAACTAAAGAAACGTTTGCCAATGTGTTAGCTGTTTCTTTGGCGATACCTGCAATAAATTGGGAATCTGTTGGGGCAGCTTCTTTTGCAGCTTGGACGGCTTGGTCAGCATTTCCTGTTTGCATAGCATTTGATAAGGCGTTGGCTAAAGCACCACCTTTGCCGTTTGTTTTGTTTGCATCAATAATGGCAAGCAAAGCATCAGCATTTTGACCGGTTGTCCCTGTGTCTTGAGCAATTTCAGCACTTGATTTTTCTGTCGCAACGATTTTTCCGCCTTCTTGTTTGAAAGAATATAAACCGTTGTCTGCAATTTTGAAAGCGCCTGAAATGTTGTCTGCTTCAATAAAGTTATATGTTTTTGCCGTGATATTTGGATCAAGAATCAAGTTCAATGAAGCATCACCGATTGTAACTGCTTGAGCATCAATTTTAACTGTGTCATCTAAGGCAGTTGTCAAGGATGATCCATTTTTAAATTCAACTGTTTCGCCGGTAATTTTACCGTTCAATGTCAAATTTCCGTTCACGGTTGTGTTTCTGACAGCGGCAACGGCTCCATCTTGAACATTGATTGTTCCGTTGTTAACGATCAAGTTATTGACACTGATTTGTTCTAAAGAATCTGTTTGAGAAATTTTTGTAGCATTCCAAACAGCACCGTCATTGAGGGTTAATTTAACACCGTTATTAACAAATAATATTTCGTCTGCCGGTTTTGTATCCCAGGAGCGTGAGGTATTACCCGTCCAATATGAATCAGACCCGTTTAACGTTAAGTTTACATAAGCATCAATGGCAGATCTTGATGTTGAATCGCTATAATCAAGTGAAATATCGCCGTTGATTTTTGTTGAAGCTGAACCTGTTGTGTTGATATTGATCGTTGCATATCCGCGAGCAACAATTGCACTTGTTCCGCCTGTGATATCTGTATTACCAGTAATATTTAAAAGGCCTTGGCTCATCGCGGCCACACCGGTTCTGTTTGACTTGATGGTGATATTATCGCCTTTTAAAGTAACAGTTGTTGTCGGTTTTTGACTTAAATCGGCGGCATCCGTGTTATTACCGACGTGAACGGCAGCTGTATCATTGACAGTTGCTTGTGTTGATTCCAAATAAATATTTTTTGCCATCAATTGAATGGAAGAATGGATTGGATTTTCATTGCTTCCGTTTCCAAGAGCAAGAACGGCTTGTTGTTTTGAAATAATCTTGATTGAATCAGTGTTTTCCCCACCTAAAGTGATAGATCCACCTTTGCTACCGTTTACTTTTGTCATCACCCCACGGATTACTTTATCTGTGTTATCCATTGTTGTGGCATCTAAAGTAATGTTTTCATCGGAAATAGAGATAGGCGCAATTTTGCCATCATTATAATAACCTGCATGAACTGCTCCTGTAACTTCTCCTTTGTTTTTGATATCATAGGCATGACTAAAGTTTGTTATGTCAACATCAGCCATAGATGGAATTGAAACCATCAAAGCGATGGCGTTAATCATAGCACATTTAATCAAAATATTTTTGTATCGTTTTGTGAGCTCTTTAAGAGCCGTATTTGAATATTTCATTCTTTGCTCCTTTTCTTTGTTGATTTATTCAAATAATACTAAACGTCGGTATACGCCTTTTGGATATATATGTCAAGAGATATTTCATAAAAATGTCATAATCAAAATTTGTCCGGCTATTTATTTGTTAAGAATAAAAACTAT
>JAZNVO010000030.1:0-3872 GCA_045592885.1 Alphaproteobacteria bacterium | reverse complement strand
TGATTTTTTCAGCTTCGTCTTTAGAAACGCCTTTTTTGAGTTCTTTCGGAGCACCTTCAACTAAGTCTTTAGCTTCTTTCAAGCCTAAGCCTGTGATTGTGCGAACTTCTTTAATAGCATTAATTTTGTTTGCACCGCCATCAACCAAAATTACATCGAATTCTGTTTTTTCTTCAGCGGCAGCAGCACCAGCGCCAGCGGCAGCAACTGCAACAGGAGCAGCAGCTGAAACGCCCCATTTTTCTTCTAACATTTTTGATAATTCAGCAGCTTCCAAGATTGTCAAAGCTGATAATTCATCTACAATTTTATTCAAATCAGTCATTTTATACTCCATAAATATTTTTTAAAATGTGTTTCTACACATATTGAATTTGTTTAACAGGTTGACAGGAATTAAGCAGCAGCTTGTTCTTTTTCTGAATAAGCTTTTGTAACCCGAGCCAATTGACCAGCAGGTGCCTGCAAAAGGCCAACCAACTTGCCGCGAAGTTCGTCCAAAGAAGGAAGAGATGCCAAAGATTCAACGGTCTTTACATCAATCTTTTCTCCGTTCATAACCCCGCCGACAACTTCAAAGCGATCATTGTTTTTAGCCAACTTCACAACGGCTTTAGCAGCTGAAATCGGATCTTCAGAATAAGCTAAAGCAGTCGGACCGACCATTAAATCAGAGATTGCTTCACAGGGAGTTCCTGCCAGAGCCAATTTTGTCAAACGATTTTTTGTTACACGATAGTTGGCTCCGTCAGCACGAACGTTATTACGCAATTCTGTTGTTTCAGCCATTGTAATACCTTTATTCAAGGCAACAACAACGAGAGCAGCTTTGTTAAAAACGTCTTTCATTTCGGAAATCAACTGTTGTTTCTCTTCACGTTTCACTTTCTTGTCTCCGTGTATAAAAAAATAAAAGTTTCCTTTTATCTTTTGTTTAAACCAAGAGTTTTTGACAACTCAAAAACTCCACTCTATCCTGTCCAGAAACATTCCTCTTTTATTCCCAATGGAACAACTGATTTCGTTTTCTGTCTGTGCCGGTGAAATGCTTTTCTTTAATCTTATCCCGTGATAAAAACCAACAGTCTTGGACAGGTTTTGCCACCCCTCTTAACGAAGGGCGACGTTAAAATTATGCAACACTTGTTACCGTAACTTTAACACCAACACCTTGTGTTGTGCTCAAAGCAACTTGTTTCAAGTATACACCTTTTGAGGAAGCCGGTTTTAAAGCAACCAAAGCTTTCACAAAAGCAGCAGCGTTTTCTTGAATTTTATCAGCATCAAAACTGACTTTACCAATACCCGCATGGACAATACCGGCTGAATCAACACGGAATTGAACTTGGCCGGCTTTAGCTGCTTTAACAGCTTCCGTCACATCCATTGTAACAGTGCCGAGTTTCGGATTTGGCATCAAGCCTTTCGGGCCCAAAATTTTTCCCAAACGACCAACAACACCCATCATATCCGGAGTTGCAATCAAACGTTGGAAATTAATTTTGCCAGCCATAATATCTTGCATCAAATCTTCGTCACCAACGATGTCAGCACCGGCTTTTTTGGCTTCTTCAGCTTTCGGGCCTTTTGCAAAAACGGCAACGGTTAACGTTTTACCTGTGCCATTTGGCAAAGAAACAGCGCCTCTGATCATTTGATCAGATTGACGAGGATCAACACCTAAACTAACTGCAATATCAACTGTTTCATCAAATTTTGCCGTCGCATTTTCTTTAATGAGTTTAACAGCTTCTTGAATATCATAGACTTTTGAAGTATCAACAGCTTCGTAAGTTTTTCTTAATCTTTTACCGTATTTCATGCGCTTACTCCACTACTTCAATACCCATAGAACGAGCTTGACCAGCAACCATATCCATTGCCGCTTCAACTGTGTGACAGTTCATATCCGGCATTTTTTCCGTTGCGATTTGTTTAACTTGTTCTTTTGTGATTTTTGCAACTTTTTTACGACCCGGTTCTTTTGATGCACTCTTAACGTTAGCAGCTTTTTTAATAAGATAGCTAACCGGAGGCAATTTTGTCACAAACGAGAATGTTCTGTCTGCATAAGCCGTAATGATAACAGGAATCGGTGTACCAGGTTCCATTTTTTGAGTTTTTGCATTAAATGCTTTACAAAACTCCATAATATTCAAACCACGTTGACCTAAAGCAGGTCCAACTGGTGGTGAAGGATTTGCTTTACCGGCTTCAATTTGAAGTTTGATAAAGCCAATTACTTTTTTTGCCATTTTTAAACCTCTAAAAATATAACTCAATCCAGTTTTTTAAAGTTTGTGGTCCGATAATGGCTTATCTACCACTTTAAAAAAGGAAATACGGATTGATTTTATTTCCTTTTTATCTCTCTTAAAAGCTCTTTAGGCTTTTTTAACTTGCGTATAATTCAATTCAAGTGGCGTTAAACGACCAAAAATTGAAACAGAAACTTTTAAACGTTCTTTTTCAACATCTACTTCCTCAACAACACCTGTAAATGAGGCAAACGGACCATCACAAACCATAATTTGTTCCCCAACTTCATAAACAATTGCTGATTTTGGCTTTTCCACACCTTCTTTAACTTGATGTAAAATACGTTGTACTTCTGCTTCTGTCATAGGAACCGGTTTTTTACCACCCAAGAAACCTGTGACTTTTGGCGTTGAACTAACCAAATGCCATGTTTCCGGTGTCATCTCCATTTTAACAAGAACATATCCCGGAAAAAACTTTCTTTCCGTTTCAACTTTTGCCCCGTTACGAACACTAACAACATTTTCTGTCGGAACCAGAACATCTTCAACTCTATCCATCATACCTTTTTTTTCTGCCTGTTCTTTGATAAAAGCAGCAATTTTATTTTCAAAACCCGAATATGTATGAACGATATACCAGCGAGCAGCCATAAACCTAACCTCCCAAAACAACCTGAATAATTCTGGCAAAAATCATATCAATCACAAACAAAAACAAAGCAATAAGCACACTCATAACAATAACAACTACAGAACCCTGCATTGTTTCTTTTCTCGTCGGCCATGTGATTTTTGAAACCTCTTGTTTTACCTGACGAACAAATTGTGCTGGCGATGTTTTCATTTAATTTTCCTCTTCTATATTGGCAGGGGCGACAGGGATCGAACCCGCGACCTTCGGTTTTGGAGACCGACGCTCTACCAGTTGAGCTACACCCCTATAAACCTACACGAAAACCCTTCCGTGTAAAGAAAGACGGAGTAATAATACACTTTTTCAAATGAAATGTCAATAACTTTTTGAATTTTTTTTATAAAACGATTTATTTTACAAAAGCCTACTCTCGCTCGCGTTTTTTTTCACCAATAATCATACTGTTTTTTTTTGAAATAAGCTTTTCATTTTTTTGTTCCAAAGCTAAATCAAAAATGCGCCCAATGGCATAATTATACCATTCATTTTGTCTTGAAGCATCTGCTTTGTCTTGTCTTGTATACCGATATAAATTTTTTGTTGCAATAGATAATTTTTGATGCGTTAAGAGATAATTAACCAAAAAACACCCTAAAGCACCAATTCCGGTGCAAGCCACATTTCTCTCAACATAATCATTATTCAAACGAGCGAATGCTTTTTCACACAACTCTATCGGGAGATTAATTTTGTTATTTTTTACTTGTTTTTCAATATAAAGAACTGTCTTTAAAATTTCAGCATCTTCCTGACGTGATTGATTGGAAAGCAAATCTTGCTTTTTGCTTATTGTATTTTTTATAAATAAAATAGCTTCACAGCTATTTTGAAGCTCTGTTTTTCTATCCATTAAACTCTCATAAAATGTCACTTAAAATAATTAGGATATTTTATCTATTTTATAAAAATTGTCAAGT
>JAZNVO010000029.1:0-3002 GCA_045592885.1 Alphaproteobacteria bacterium | reverse complement strand
AAAAAAGCTTTAAAATACGGATGTGGTGCTTCTATCAATTTGTTATTAAAAGCCGGATCACGATTGCCAAAGCGTTTTTTAAGACGTGATAATTTTTATTCAACACCATTAACATATTTGTTTTCTCAGCCAAAGGAACAGTTGGCTGAACCTTATTATTGTTTAAGACAATTGCAAAAACGAATTGATGTGAGCCTTTGTGATTCCGATAACAGATCTGCTTTATCTCACGCAATTGAAAATAATTTTGATGATTATTTGATTTCTTCTTTGTTGCATGAAAAAATCAACAATTTACCGGATAGATTTGCTTGCACGCCAATGATTTATGCTTGGGCAAATAAAGATTTTAAAGTGATGAAAATTTTATATGAATCCGGTGTGCCGATGGCTTCAACTGTTTATGAACCGACCGGTCAGACCCTGTTGATGATGTCTCTTGAAAAGAAAGATCATCAAATGGTCTCTTTTTTATTGCAACACACGCCTTGTCTTTTAAATAAAGATAAAGAAGGAAAAAGCGTTCTTTCATATATCGATGAAACGTGTCCGTTCTTTAAAGAGATATCCGAAAAATATCAATCACAACAACAAAAATTGCAACAACATCTGCAACGAAAGAAATAAGAGGTTACCCGTTTTTCTTAAGTGGATTTTTATAAAATAAGGCTTCTTTTATATGAAGAAGTTGAATTGTTTCGGATTGAGCTAAATCAGCAATCGTTCGGGCAACTCGAATGGTGCGATGATACCCTCTGGCAGAAAGATGCATTTTTTCAGCAGCTGATTGCAAAAAACGAAGAGAGTCTTGTTCTATAAGAGCGTGTTTCTCCAAAAAGACTCCGTCTGCTTCTGCATTTCTTAAAATAGAGGTTCCTTCAAATCGTTTTTTTGAAAATTCAAGTGCTTTTTTAACACGTTCGGAAACCGTTTGAGAGCTTTCTGAATTTGAATTTGTTAAATCCCAAGGATTAACCGCCGGAACTTCAATTTGAAGGTCAATGCGATCAAGTAACGGACCCGATATTTTTGAAAGATATTCTAATCCGCATTTAGGTGCTTTGGCACATTCATTTCCAAAAACACCAAGATAACCGCACTTACAAGGATTCATAGCAGTGATGAGTTGAAATCTGGCAGGGTAGGAGAGATGTGCATTGGCTCTTGCCACAGTGATAAGACCTGTTTCCATCGGTTGGCGTAAAGATTCTAAAACACTTCGATTGAATTCCGGTAATTCATCCAAAAACAAAACCCCTCGATGCGCCAAAGAGATTTCACCTGGTCGAGCTTTGCTTCCGCCCCCTGTCAAAGAGGCCATTGTTGCTGAATGGTGTGGGGTGCGGAAAGGTCTTTTTGTGATAAAGTTTCCTTCTTTGATGAGGCCGGCAACGGAATAAATTTGACTGACTTCAAGCATTTCATCTTTGGAAAGCTCGGGTAATAATGAAGCCAATCTTGCTGCCAACATGGATTTTCCTGTTCCCGGCGGACCGATCATAAGCATATTATGTCCGCCGGCTGCGGCAATTTCAAGAGCTCTTTTGGCAGATTCTTGTCCTTTGATGTCAATCAAATCGGGAAGGGGAGTGTTCTCTTGAAACTCAATCGCTTTGGGTGCCGGTAATCTCATTTCCCCTTTCAAATGATTTAAAAGGGATAACAAATCCGGTGCAGCAATAACCAAAGGTGTTTCTGCCCATAAGGCTTCGGCTCCTTGGCTTGCAGGACAAATAAATCCCAATCCTTCTTTTTTGGCTTCAATGGCTGCCGGTAAAATACCCGAAACGGAACGGATAGATCCGTCCAGTCCTAATTCCCCCAGCATAATCATATTTTGAATTTTATTTGCTGGAATGATTTTCATTGAGGCTAACAAAGCCATAGCAATCGGCAAATCATAATGCGTCCCTTCTTTAAAGACGTCTGCCGGTGCCAAGTTAACGGTAATCCGTTGAGGGGGCAAATGAAGGTTCAAGGTATGTAAAGCTGCACGAACCCGCTCTCTGCTTTCTGTGATGGCTTTATCACCTAAACCAACAATGTTAAAACTTGGAAGTCCACTTGTAATTTGAACTTCAATTTTAATTTTCAAGACATTAATGCCCAAAAAGGCAACAGTATTTGTTGATGAAATCATTTACCACCGCGGAATGTTTATATTTTCAGATTGAAGAGCCGGATTTTTTGTTTCGGATTGTGCCGGAACTATTTCTTCATAATAGGTTTCACCTTCCGATTGCCAAACAGGATAAGCTTCTTGTCCGGACATAACATGTGTCACTGCCTCCCCTTGTTGAGGTAATTGATATGTTTGGGGCAAAATGACTTCTGGCGAATTTTGATTGGGGTAAAAATTGTTACCGTTTTCAATAACAAGCGGTTGCCCTTCATATTGAGGGGTGTTAGCTTGATATTGTGCATATTCTTGAGAAGGATATGTTGTTGGGTTTTGCTGTGGTTGATTAACCGGATAAGTCGGTAAATTTTGAGCAGGCGCCTGCGGAACATAGGTTTGATTTTGTGGTGCCGGTGTGGAATAAAAAGGCGCCGATTGAACCTGTTGTTGCGGGCTTTGAGGCATTGGGGATGGATATCCAAACGGTGTTATTTGAGGCAAAACGATTGTTTGGAAAAATGGAGAAGATCCGCCGGAGGGGGCTGCCTGAAGAATTTGAGGCATAACATTTGATCCGCCTTGTGGCAAAACAATCGGTGGGGTGGTGTTTTGAGAAGCGGGTTGTATGGGTTGTTGAACCGGTTGTTGATGAACCTGTGTTGAAGGTTTTTCTTGTTGAGAGGGTTGTTGATTGATTACAAGAGGGGCTTTAATTGCTTCCAAAATCTCGGTAAGAATGGATTTTTCCGTTTCTTTTTCCTCAATGACAGCCATTTCTTCAGCTTTTGGAGGCATTAATTCGCTTTGAATAAAAACGTCTGATGACGGCTTTTGAACCGGCATGCAAGCAGATAATAAAGTCGGATCGTAGCCATGTCGTTCT
>JAZNVO010000028.1:0-1779 GCA_045592885.1 Alphaproteobacteria bacterium | reverse complement strand
AATGTTTCGATGCCTTTGATTTATCGTGGAATTAAAGAAAAGGAAAGATATAAAAGAGCAGTTGAAATGCTTTCAGTTGTTGGCCTAAAAGGATATGAAGACAGATTCCCGACACAAATTTCCGGCGGAATGCAACAACGGGTCGCCATTGCCAGAGCTCTTGTAAATAATCCTTCTATTATTTTTGCCGATGAGCCAACCGGAAATTTGGATACGGCAACATCCGATGAAATTATGTCTTTGTTTTCAACGTTGAATCAAAAGGGAATTACCATTGTTTTGGTAACCCATGAAGAAGATGTTGCCGATTATGCTTCCAGAATGATCAAAATCCATGATGGTGAAAAAGAATATGACGGCTTACGCTCAAAATATAAAAAGGAGAAATGATGTTTTTTCAAATCATTAAAGAAGCCTGGATTTCAATTGGCGCTTATAAACTCAGAACATTTTTAACAATGTTGGGGATTTTGATTGGTGTTGCTGCTGTTGTCTTGATGGTGGCAGCCGGTCAAGCTGTGCAGTTAGAAATTACCAAAACATTTGATTCTATGGGAACAAATTTGATCATCATTGGGCCTGGAGAAACAGTAAGTGGTGGCGTTCGCGGTGGAAGAGGGCGTCCCAGTGTCACCTTTGATGATGTAGAATCTTTGAAAAGTTTAAAAGATGTGAAAACCGCTTCTTATTTGGTTAATTTTGCCGTCCAAGCTGTTTATGGATCAAATAATTATGGAGTGAGTGTTGCTGGAACAACGCCGGAATATCTTGAAATCGGAAATTGGGAAATTGAAAAAGGGGCCATGTTTACCGAAAAGGATCTCAAAACTGGTCGACCATATGTTGTTATCGGGCAAACAATTGTTGATGAACTTTTTGGGCTTCAAGATCCGATTGGAAAAGTCATTCGTCTTAAAAGCAGGCCGTTTACAGTGATTGGAACGTTAAAGTCAAAAGGGGATGGATTGATGGGTGATGATCAAGATAATATTGTGATGATGCCTGCAACAACTTTTCGGCAACGGATTCATTCAGGATTTAGACCACAGTTCACCAATGTTGCCTTTGTCAAAACAGAAAGTGAAGACAAAATGGAAGCTGTTGCCAATCGAATCGAATATCAACTTCGGGCTCGTCACCATTTAAGAGAAGGGGTTGCCAATGATTTTACGGTCAGACTGATGACAGATATGGTTGAAAAGGTCAGAAATGTCGGATTTATTCTCTCTGTTTTGTTGGCATCAATAGCTTCTATTTCTCTTTTGGTTGGCAGTATCGGTATTATGAATATGATGCTTGTTTCCGTTACCGAGAGAACACGAGAAATTGGAACAAGGAAAGCTCTTGGGGCTTCAAATAAATGGATTATGTTTCAGTTCTTGACAGAGTCAGTGATTATTTCTTTTATGGGTAGTTTTATTGGAATGGTATTGGGAATTGCTCTTTCTCAAGCTGCCGGATCCTTTTTGGGAAAAGAAGTGCCGATTTCTGTTTGGTCTGTCATTATTTCGGTAACCGTTGCGGTTGTTGTGGGGATTGCTTCCGGTTTGATGCCGGCTTTGAAGGCTATGAAACTTGACCCGATTGATGCGTTAAGGTATCAGTAAGCTTGTTTTCTTGAAATATGGATTGGCTCATTTGATTTGAGGTGACTTGTTTTTTTACCTGTCTCAAATGATCAATGTTGATAAAATAAGGTATTTTTTATCAAAAAAACACAAAAAATGAGTATTTTTAAGAGTGAAGAAAAATAAAAATCGTTATTTTTCAATGGGTTAG
>JAZNVO010000027.1:0-3192 GCA_045592885.1 Alphaproteobacteria bacterium | reverse complement strand
GAGAAAAAATACCATGATGGCACCACGGGGAGTGTATGCGTTTATTCCATTACAAGATTTTAATGAACCTTGGACAGATGAAAAATTGTATAAAAAATATGGTTTAACCCAAGAAGAAATTGACTTTATTGAATCAATGATAAGACCAATGGAGTAAATAACATGACCCGTTCAGAGTTTTTTCCTACACGAATAAGTGCCAATCCAACCATTTATGCATATGAAGATACACATCCGCAGTATAAAGGATTGTTGAAAATTGGCTATACAATTAAAACAGCACAGGAAAGAGTGGCAGAACAATATCCAACACAGCGTCCTGGTGAAAAGCCATATCGCATTGTATTGGATGAACCAGCAATTAAAGAAAATGGTTCAACTTTTACGGATCATGATGTCCATCGGATGTTAAGAAAAAGTGGTTTTTCCAATCCATCAGGTGAATGGTTTCGTTGTTCTGTTTCCGATGTAATGACAGCCATTCTTTCAATTAAAAAAGGATACGATGTTGGCGTTTCGCGTTCTTTAAGTTTTGATATGCGACCAGAACAAAAGCAAGCCGTATCAAAAACATTGAATTATTTTAAAGCCTTTAAAAAAGAAAATCCAGGAAAAGTGCCTCACTTTCTTTGGAATGCAAAAATGCGTTTTGGTAAAACATTTGCCACATATCAATTGGCAAAAGCAATGGGATGGAAACGTGTATTGGTATTAACTTTTAAACCTGCTGTTCAAGATGCATGGGAAGAAGATTTAAAAACACACATTGATTTTGATGGTTGGCAATTCATTTGTAATAAGGGCAAAAAGAAAGATGAGTGTATGCTAGACGTTGAAAATTTAGACTTAAATAAACCAATTGTTTGTTTTGGCTCATTTCAGGATTTCTTGGGTACAAATAAGCAAGGGGGAATTAAAGCAAAAAACGAATGGGTTCACGCAACAAACTGGGATTGTGTTGTTTTGGATGAGTATCATTTTGGCTCCTGGCGTGAAAGTGCTAAAGAATTGTTTGAAGCAGAAAGCAAAAAAGAACAAGAATATGGGCAAGGTGTTGGTATTGAAGATTTTGATGAAAATATCATGCCAATTACAACAAATCATTATTTGTATTTGTCTGGCACACCTTTTAGAGCCATAAACTCAGGTGAATTTATTGAAGATCAAATTTTCAATTGGACATATTCGGATGAACAAAAGGCAAAAAATTCATGGAAAGGTGAAGACAACCCTTATGCCGCATTGCCTCGCATGGTAATGATGACTTATCAGTTGCCTGATACAATTAAAGAAGTTGCTTTACAAGGCGAATTTGATGAATTTAACCTGAACACCTTTTTTATGGCTGATGGAGAAAAAGACAAGGCAAAGTTCAAATATGAAAATGAAGTTCAAAAATGGCTTGATTTAATCAGAGGTGCTTTTGCCGAAACAACTGTTGATAATTTAAAATTGGGAGCTCAAAAACCACCAATGCCATTTGGAGATAGCAGATTAAAAGACATTTTAACACATACTTTTTGGTTTTTGCCTTCTGTGGCCTCTTGTTATGCTATGGCCAATTTGTTAAAAAGGCGTCAAAATACATTTTATCATGATTATAAAGTGATTATTGCCGCAGGAACATCAGCAGGAATTGGTGTAGATGCATTAAATCCTGTTTATAAGGCAATGGATAATCCTTTGGAAAGCAAAACAATCACTCTTTCTTGTGGAAAATTAACCACTGGTGTATCCGTTAAGCCTTGGAGTGGTATTTTTATGCTCCGAAATTCATCCAGTCCGGAAACATATTTTCAAGCCGCTTTTCGTGTTCAAACTCCTTGGGTGATTCATAATCCAGACAATTTAAATCCCAATATGAGCGAAATTATGAAAGAAGAATGTTATGTCTTTGATTTTGCTCCGGATAGAGCATTAAGGCAAATTGCGGATTACAGTTGTCGTTTAAATATTGATGAAAATACAAATCCGGAACGAAAAGTAGAAGAATTTATTCAGTTTTTACCTGTTTTGGCTTATGATGGCAGTTCAATGCGCCAAATTGATGCTGCTGGTATTTTGGATATGGCAATGAGTGGAACAACAGCGACTTTATTGGCTCGTCGTTGGGAAAGCGCCTTATTGGTTAATGTTGATAATCTCACCTTGGAACGCTTAATGAATAATAAAGAAGCTTTGGCCGCATTGATGAGCATTGAAGGCTTCAGAAATTTAAACAAAGATATACAGACTGTTATAAACAAATCAAATGCAGTTAATGACTTAAAAAAGAAATCAGTTGAAAGGCCATTGACAGAAAAAGAGAAGAAAGAACTGACGCAAGAAGAAAAAGAATACAAATCCATGCGAAAACAAATACAAGAAAAATTGATTAAATTTGCCACACGTGTACCAATTTTTATGTATTTAACTGATCACCGTGAACGCACTTTAAAAGATGTTATTACCCAGTTGGAACCAGCTTTATTTAAAAAGGTGACTGGGCTTGAAGTCAAGGATTTTGAACTGTTAGTCAGTCTTGGCGTTTTCAATGGTGCATTAATGAATGATGCGGTTTATAAGTTTAAGCGATATGAAGATGCCAGCCTTGAATACACAGGTATCAATAAACATCAAGGTGAAAATGTCGGACTTTGGGATACAACACTTTCACCAGATGACTATATTGTTGCGATGTAGAGCGAGTAAAAACGAAAAGTTATTCAAAGTAAACTTGAAACTTTTTTAAAGTAGAATAAAAAAATATTGACTTTTAAAAACTTTTGAGATATGTTTAAAATATCCATAAAGGAGGTTTACGATGACTGAAAAACATATTGAAAACTTGGGAAAAAGACTTGGCAACATTGCTGAATTGCCTGAATTTTTGCGATCTCAAATCAGAGAAGGCAACTTAGAAGGAATCGAAGATCAAATATTCAATGTTTTGAACGAAGATTTGGAAGGGCAAGCAACTCTTTCTGAGATTTTAGTGGCGCTTTATCGACGCTATGGTGTTGCAGATAAAACGCGTGAAGACATTACCAAGTCGATTTATAAAATTATGCGTCGTGGGTTAATACAAAAAACAGAGAATAGAAAAGGAGTTTATGAAGTAGGGCGTAAAAAAGATGTTGAAACAGATTAAATAACTTTTAAAAGAACTTGACAAGTATTTAATACTGTGCTAAACAAAGAAAAAGGGAATTC
>JAZNVO010000026.1:0-2367 GCA_045592885.1 Alphaproteobacteria bacterium | reverse complement strand
GGACGCATTTGATCCCATTCTTCAAAAGTGAGTGGTCGGTTATCCATACAACTGGGCAGACGGAATCCATATTCTGACAAGACGGATTTTCTTGCGAAGTCTCCACGATACATGGCGCCGATTTGTGGAACGGTAACATGGCTTTCATCAATAAAAATCAAGGCATCATTCGGTAAATACTCAAACAAAGTTGGAGGTGCTTCGCCTTTTTTTCGCCCCGTTAAATGACGCGAATAATTTTCAATGCCTTTACAAGAACCGGTAGCTTCTAGCATTTCCAAATCATATCTTGTTCGAGAGGAAAGGCGCTCTGCTTCCAAAAGTTTTGAGTTTTCCTTAAAAAAATGAAGTGTTGTATTGAGTTCTTCTTTGATGGTTTTGATTGCTTGAGAAAGAGCAGGGCGTGGTGTCACGTAGTGGCTGGCTGGGAAAACGGTAATCTCGTTCAATTCCAACTTTTTTTTGCCTGTGAGGGGATCGAATTCAAAAATGGCCTCAATTTCTTCGCCAAAAAAAGAAATTCTCCAGGCCAAATCTTCATAGTGAGAGGGGAAAATATCCAAAATATCTCCGTTGTTTCGAAAACAGGTGCGCTCAAAAGAAACATCATTTCTTTTATATTGCAGTTCAACCAATTTTTTTGAAAGTTCTTGCGGATCAACTTCTTGTCCTTTTTTTAAGCTGAATGCCATAGCAGAATAAGATTCGGCTGATCCGAGACCGTATATACAAGAAACGGAAGATACAATAATTACATCCCGTCTTTCCAAAATGTGACGAGTAGCGGCATGTCGCAACCGGTCAATTTGTTCGTTGATGGCGGAATCTTTTTCAATGAATGTGTCCGTTTTTGGGATATATGCTTCCGGTTGATAATAATCGTAATAAGAGACAAAATATTCCACCGCATTATTTGGAAAAAACGTTTTCATTTCGGCATAAAGTTGGGCAGCCAATGTTTTGTTGTGTGCCAAAATGAGAGTGGGGCGTTGCATTTTTTGAATCACATGGGCCATTGTGAATGTTTTTCCGGATCCTGTGATTCCCAACAAAACCTGATTTTTTTGTCCTGACTGAAGACCACTTACCAATTCTTCAATAGCCTGTGGTTGATCGCCAGCCGGTTCAAATGGCGACTTTAAATCAAATCCGGCTTCGCCGGTTAAATCGGGCTTGTTGTAAAGCGGTATCATTTATATCCTTTTTTATTTTTTCTTCTTTTTATTTGTATTGGTCGATTGAGTCGTTTTTTTTACGTCATCGGAAAGGGAATTTAATTCTTTTTTGATATCTTTAAAAAGATTTTTAAATTCTTTTTTCTCTTGTCCCCAGGAAGAAAAAACAATATATGAATTTAAAAGCAAAATCGCCGATACAAAGAAAAGGGCAATAAGACCATCTGTTTGTCCGAGTATACCGCTTCTTTTATCTGCATAAAGAAAAACAAATCCCAAAGCGGCAAAAAAGAAACAGGTCCAAAACACTTTTTTGATGGCTTTTGCCACGTGTTTTTCTGTTTTATAAGCTCGTTCAACCAAAAATAATGTTGTGAGCGGTAAGAATTTTTTGTGATGAATATAATTGAGTGAAAAAGCCAAAATGATTTCCAAAAGTTCAAATGCAATGAAAATAGGAAGCACGGCAGGACTTCCTTGCAAAGAAGTATAAAATCCGAAATATCCTGTTAAATAAGCAAGAAAAAAAACAAGCGTTTGACCAAACCACATGACATTTTGTTTTTTGAGAATTAAAGAGGCAACTGCTGAAAGCCCTAAAGCTGAAAAACAAAGCAGTGAAAAAGAGGCATCAAAAAACAAGAAAAAGTGCGAACTCATCAAAGAAATAATGATGAAAAGAGAGGAAAAAGCTGCAAAAGAAAAGAACGGTATTCGATCCAGTTTTTGCATCATATAGATGAATAAAACCCAAAAAGAAACAGCAGCTGTTTTGGTCAAAATTTCAAAAGCAAGAGACCCTTCAAAGGGCACCGTAACGGGTAATAAAAAAACACCGGTCGAACAGCACAGAACTGTTGCCAATAAGGAAATTTTTTCTTTTTTTCTGAAAAAATAAAATAAGAATGAACCTAATAGCGCCGTTAAGGCCACAAATGCCGGTGTGAAAAAAATCGTTGGGGCAATAAGCGGAGCAATCAGACACCCAAACACAACCAACACCCCGATGATAAGGGCGGTTATATTCAAAAAGCCGGCAACGGATATATCTTTCTTTTTTTCCAAAACGATAAGGGGAATAATCCACTTTATTGAGGCAACCAATACCAATAATTCGAATAAAAAAATGCCAAGTTCAAATTGCATACTTTCGCCCCCTTATTGAAAAATAAGATTATGTTTGATTTTAAGC
>JAZNVO010000025.1:0-12643 GCA_045592885.1 Alphaproteobacteria bacterium | reverse complement strand
TGTTTTAAAAGGTCTTCCGGTTCCGGTTTTTCATCCGTATGCACGACATATGATCCTTTCAACCAACGACCCAAATCAACATCGGCGCATTTTTTTGAACAAAACGGAGCATATCGTGTTTCCGGCTCTTTTCCACAAATTGGGCATTTTACTTTTATATCTTGCATATCAATTTTCCTTTATTTCAAAATAATCTTGACTGACGTTTAACTCAAGTTCAATTTTTGCCTGTTTTTTTATCAGATCAGAAAGATATTTTTCTTGACTGGGATGAATTTTTATCAGTAGTTTTCCACTTTTTGAATTTAATATCTTTCTTTCTATTAAATAAGAAACATAAAGCGGATGTTTCAACCCGATTGGGGTTTTAAAGAGATCGAAAATATCCGCTTGTTGACTTCTTCTTTTAAGTTCAAATAAACCCATATTCGTGAAAGAATAAATTTTTGTTCTTTCGTCTGTTTTGAATGTTTTTTTGACTTCTTTTAATAGAGATTCTTTTTCTTCTTTTGGTTTTGAACCTGCAAAATCAATCAAAATCATACCTGACATATTCTTAAGACGTACTTGTTTTTGAATGAGTTTTACTGCTTCTTTATTTATAATTTTGAGATCTTTTTTGCTACAGGCCGAATCAACATCAATGCTCCAAAAAGCCTCTGTTTTTTGAAGAGTAAGAAGGGCGCCGTCCAAGAAAGAAACTTCCTCTTCCAAGGCTTCTTCAATGAAGGGTTCTAAAGAGGAAAGCTCTTTTAATTCAACTGGAAATTTGTTTTTTATTAAAGAAAAAAAATCTTCTTGAGCTTCTTTTTTGGGGATGAAAATGCCGGTTGCTTCTTTTTTTCTTCTAGCTTCTTTGATGATTTGAATAAAAACTTTTTCACCTTCTGTTTTCTTTTCTTTTGAGGGAACAAAAGCCGTTTTTTTCTTTTCCGTTTCAACAAAATATCCTTTTAATTTTTGATGAAAAGAAATAATTTTCCCTTCCGTTTGTTCACCGAAATTTAATTCAAACGGTCTTTGAACAAAAAACTCTTCAAGTTTTTCTTCTTCATCCAAAAGGGCTGCAATATTCAATGTTTCCGAAGTGTGAAAAATAAGAGATTTTTTACTCATTTTTTTATAAAACACCTCTTAAAATTTGAACTGTTTCATAAACTGGAATTCCCACAATGCTTGAATAAGATCCCGACATTTGTTTCACAAAGGCAGAAAGAACGCCTTCAATCTGATAACCTGCAACGCCTTTCCATTCATTTGATTCAATAATAAGCTTGATATCTGTTTCATCAAATTTCTTCATGGTGACAAAGCTGGTATTCACCTTACTGATGAGTTTCCCTGTCGGCGTCACAACGGCAATACCTGTTAAAACACGGTGTTTTCTTCCGGATAAGAGCATTAAATTAGCTCTGGCCTCTTCTTCGGTATAGGCTTTGCGTATCAATCTTCTGCCAACAGCTAAAACAGTGTCGGCAGCCAAAATGGTTTTTCCGGGACGTAAATCAGCAACGGCTTTTGCTTTGTTTTCGGCAATACGTTTCACATATCTTGTCGGCAATTCGTTAGGCAACTGTTCCTCGTTAATTTCGGGAGAAATGATTTCACTTGGACAAAGACGAACGCTTTCAAGAAGCGCTCGTCTGTTTTTTGATGCCGAAGCTAAAACAAAATCTGATTTTAATTTCCAAAAATTTGAATTATTCATCTGATTGCATTTTTTCTTTACGTTCGTGACGTTCTTGAGCTTCAATGGATAACGTTGTCACCGGACGGGCTTCCAAACGACCCAATCCGATGGGTTCGCCCGTTTCTTCACAGTATCCGTATGTGCCGTTTTCAATTCTGTCAAGGGCGGCATTGATTTTTTTGATGAGTTTGCGCATTCTGTCTCTGGTGCGTAATTCCAAGAATTGATCCGTTTCACTGCTGGCACGATCGTTCATATCTGCTTCTTGTAAGCTTGTTTCTTTCAAATCTTGCAAGGTAAATTCGCTGTTTTTCACAAGTTCTGCACGCCAATCAATGAGTTTTTGACGAAAATATTCAAGTTGACGATCGTTCATATATTCTTCGTCTTGAGACGGTTTATAATCAGGTGGTAATGTTACGATAGACATAGCGTGCTCCTTATGTTAAATGAAATTTTTTCTAAGGTAACGTTTTTTTTTTGAAAAGTCAAGCCGGAATTTGCTTGATAAGAGCGTTCTTATTTGATATAAAATAAAAAAAATACCGGAGAGACAAAATGAAACATTTTTTTTCAAAAACATTCTTTTTAATGAGTTGTTTGATTTCTTTTTCTGCTGTTGGGCAAGAAAATCAATCGCTTGATTGTGAATCTATCCTGCAAGGTCTTGAAACAGGTGATGTTCAAGATGTCTCCTTATATGATGATTGCGGTTTTTCGAATGAGGACTATGTGTGGAAAAAATGGGCTGGTTATGTGTCAGAAAAAAAGATGAAACGGGCAATCTTTGAACTTTGTATTCGCTATCCTAATCATGAATATCATTCGCTTTATTGTGAAAGAGCTTTGTTGTTGGGGCACCCGGCTGCCTATATTCGAAAAGGACGTGAATTAATTGAAAAAGATGATTATCAATCCGGATATGATTATTTAACAAAAGCTTTGGCCACCAATGAGCTGACAAGAAATCAAGAAGCTGAAGTTCTGGAAATTTTGGGTCTTTATTACATGCGCACAAAAAATCCAAAAGCATTTTCATATGTGAGTATGGCTGCTCAAAAAGGTTCTCCGGTGGCGCATAATGTGTTGGGATATTCATTTTTTACCAAAAGAGATGAAGCTTTGGGAAATGAAGAAACGGCGACGGAACATTTTTGGCATGCGATTTTAATCGGTTGTAAAACGGCAGAAGAAAATTATGGGCTTTTGCAATTGGCAAAACAAGGTAAAATAACAAATCAAAAAGCCGAAGCAGAAATGCGAAAAAATCTTTCTTCCTGCACGCCTGTTTCATCTGATAAAAAAGCAAATGACCGTTCTCTTTACAATTGTCGCTGTGCTTTTTCAATTGAACGGGATAAAAGATATAAACAAAAACCTTATTTGTTGATCAGAACAGAGTCAAAAATGGCGGTTTTAAAAGACACAAAAACGGGGGAAGAATTCAGCGTGACGGAACGAAGAAATCTGCCTAACGGGGCCAATGTTTTGGAAGTGAGAAAAACAGCTGTGATTTTGACGTATCCGGATGACACGCGTGAGATTTTGAATGTTTATAAAAAAGATGCTTGTGTTGATTTTTGTCTTGAAAACAACATCACAAAAAATCTCTCATCGGAAGAGATGCTTCTTCAAATTGAAGGGGAAAAAGAACTCGTTCAAATTCGTCCATATCACATCACATATACTCCGCAAGAATGTGCATTTATCACTCATTATGCTGAAAAACTCCTTCCGGCGGGATCGGATTATAAAGGTAAAGAAGAATGTCAAAATCAAATGCCTGAAGAAGATATGATTTTGAAAAATGTGAGTGAAGAAACCCCGTTAATTGTTCAACCGGTTGCTCAAGAAAAAGAAGTGCCTCTTGATTCGCTTTCATCACATCAGAAAAAAGAGTTGATAAAATCTGTTGGCGGTGCTCTCAATTTTGATTAAAAAAATTAAACAAGGATTTTGATGTTAATTACTTTTTTGAATTTATTTTTGATCGCAAAGTGTTATAAATTAAAAAATGCGTTGATTTGGGCTTTGTGTCTTTTGTCATTGATGGTTTTTTGTGGAACAGAAGGCATGAGTTTTTTTCATGTTTTAACACCATTAACAGCTCGTTTTTTTTGGGGAAGTTTAGCTCTTTGTTTGAGTGTTTTTTCTTTTGTTCTTTATCGAAAGAAAAAACTTGAAATCTGTTATCGGTTTAAAAAAGAAGATATTTTTAAATTTCTTTTTTTTGTGTGGATAATCATTCTAGGGGTGGTGGCGCTTTTGATTGTTCCAAACAATGCGGATTCAATGATTTATCATTTATCTCGAATTGAGCACTGGATACATAATTCATCTGTTTCTTATTTTGAAACAAATACCCCGCAACAAATTTATTCTCCTGTTTTAGCGGAATATTTTATTTTACAGACATTTTTATTGTATAAAACGGATATTTTTTCGAATTTGATACAATTTTTTTCATATGTCTTTTCTGCGCTTTTAATGTTTGAAATTATGGGAAAATTAAAATTTTCTTCATTTCTTAAAGTTGTGGCAACTCTCTTTTTCCTTTCTGTTCCGATGGCTATTGCACAAAGTGTGACGAGTCAAAATGATTTGGCATCTGTCTTGTGGTTGTTGGTTTTTGTGTCATTAATGCTTGATTTGAAAGAAATAAAAAAATTATCTTTTAATAAAGAGTGTTTGTCGCTGATTTTATTGATATCTTTTTCTGTTTCTTTTGCATTTTTAACCAAAAGTCATATTTGTTTTCCCCTTTTTGTTTTGATGATTTTTGGTGGGTTTCATTTTTTGAAAAAGAAAGAAAATTATCCATATTTTTTACCATTTGCACTTATAGGTGGACTGATTTTTTGTTTGTTAACGGGAATGACGTTTTATCGTAATTTTATTTCAAGTGGAGATATTTTTGCTTCTGTTTATATGGGAAAGGTAGCGGTTGGTACTTTCCATCCGTTATATTTATTGATAAACGCTCTGAAAAATATGGCGTTACTTTTGGCAAATCCTATTTTACCGGCATATCCTGCAAATTGGGTGATTGGACTTTCTGATATTTTAGGTGTTGATGTTAATCATGAAGTGATTTCTTGGTCAAAGAATTTTGCTCCAGAAATTATTTTTACCAGCACTTCATTTAGTCATGATTTTGTATCTTCTTCTTTTATCACGTTTTTATTTGTTATCTCTGTTGTATGTTACCTTTTGTTCCTTTTGCTTTTTTTCAAAAAAACGCCAAATAAAGGGTTGATGGCAACTTTTTTGATAGCAATTTTTATATCTCTGATAGTGTTAAGATATCAATCATGGGGGTGCAGACTTTTGTTGCCTAGCTCTTGTTTAATGATCTTGTTTGTTGCCTGTTTACTAAATGCGCTTCAACAAATTACAAAGAAAAAATGTTATATTCTTCTCATTTATTTATCTGTTTTTTCTTTATTTCCGGCGTATTTAACATTTTTACATCAAACAAAATTTATTGATCGGGGAAATAAAATTGAAAAATATTTTTCAAGCTATCCTGTTTTTTATCGCCCTTATTTTAAAATAGCAGAGATGGTCAAGTTGCTTGATGCAAAAAAAGTCGGTATATGGGGTGAAGGAGATATTTCTGATTATCCACTTTTGAAAATGCTCGAAAACGTTGAGGTAAAACATATTCTTCTTGAAAAAAATAATGACTCTTTCTCTCCGGATGTAATTATGGTTTTTGGTAAGAATGACAACAAAGAAAATTTAATTACTTATAATGATCAAGAGTACAAGCCTGTTTATTTTTTTGAAAACCATACAAGGTATGTTGTTTATTTGAAAAAAGATCATCCCCTTTTGCTAAAAGGCCTCTTTTTTAAAGGTGAAAAAAATGATCTTTTTTCAAGTTCAACCTTCATTGAAACAAGCGCCGGATTGGTGGTAAATAGTGTGAAAACACCATCAGTTGTTATTCGAACGGAATATATTAAAAATGCTTTTGATTTGAAAAAAGGAATAGATATTTATTTGACAATTGAATCCATTCAATCACCGATTAAAATGCGTGTCTTTAAAAATGATACGTTTTTAAAAGAAATTCTGGTTGATGGAACCGATTTCGCGTTATTTGAAAAAGTGTTTGTTAATGAATGGGAAAATGAATTTATTTTAAGATTTGATCTTGATATACCAAAAGAAAAAGATGCTTTTGGGCACATTGCTATCAGAAATTTTATTATTAAAGAACATCAAAAAAAGGAAAAATAAATCATGAAACAATTTGATTTGATTATGCCGTGTTATAACGAAGAAGCAACGTTAAGAATGTTAATAACGCAAAAGATTGTTCCTCTTCGAAAATCATGTGGAAAGCGCTTTGAATTGGATTTAAGGTTGATTATTGTTGATGATGCTTCCAAAGACAACAGTTTAAACATTGCAAAAGAATTGGCTGAAGAATTTTCATGGATTAAAGTGTTATCTCATTCAGTTAATCGAGGAAAAGGAGCCGCTTTACGAACGGGGCTTGAAAATTCAACCGGTGATTATGTTGGGATACAGGATGCAGATGATGAATATAATCCGATGAATTATCTGGATCTTTTGGAACCGATGATGGAAGGCAAAGCTGATGTTGTTTATGGGTCCAGATATTTGCAACGGACAACTCACAGAGTGCTTTCTTTTTGGCATACATTGATGAACCGGTTTTTAACATTTGTTTCAAATATGTTTACTGGTTTGGATATTACCGATATGGAAACGTGTTATAAACTTTTCACAAAAAAAGCCGCTCATGAATTGGCTTTAAAGTTAAAAGAAAACCGTTTTGGTTTTGAACCAGAGATTACCTCCTATGTTGCTCAAGGGGGATATAAAGTTTATGAAACAGCTATTGAATATAATCCCAGAACATATGAAGAAGGAAAAAAAATTACCTATAAAGACGGCATTAGAGCCTTATATTGCATTTTGCATTATGGTGCTCCGTATGCGCCGTTTCCGATGCAAGTGTTGTTGTATACGTTTATTGGTGGTGTGTCTGCAATTTTGAACATAATCTCATTTTTGATTTTAATGACTTTGTCATCTTCATTATTGCTGTCTGTTTCTCTTGCATTTATTTTAGCTGCCATGCTGAATTATTGGCTTTGTATTGCAATTTTGTTTAAGCATAAGGCTTTTTGGTCAGGAAAAGAAGAGCTGTTTATGTATATCCTTACGCTTCTTATTATGGGGGTGTTGGATTATGCATTAACCTATTCATTTATTTTTGTTGGTTGTTCTTCCGGATGGGCAAAATTGATTTCAATTATCATTTCTTTTGCTGGGAACTTTTTATTAAGAAAATATCTCGTTTTTCCACTTAAAAAATGAGTTATTGATATTAGGTTAAAGAAATGCCGGCTAATTTTCTTTCATCACATCAGAAAAAAGAGTTGATAAAATTTGTTGGCGGAGCTCTCAATTTTGATTAAAAAATTTAAACGAGGATTTTGTTGTTAATTAGTTTTGTCGAAAGGGGATGGAATTTTTCTTATTTCTTAAAAAAATAATAAAAACAATTGCTTATTTGTTATGTATTGTCCGATTTTTATTCTTGTGCTATAATAATAAAGTATTGGGTTGAACAAAATATAAGGGGACAATGAAAATGATGAAAAGATTTTTACCGTTTTGTTGTTTTTTTGCGTCTTTTTTGGTTCAGACAACTGCTTTTGCACAGGCAGAATATATCTATACCCTTGCACATGGAAAAAATATTCGTCTGTTAGAAGAAATTAAACGATCTTCCGGTTCGCTTGATTGGACCGATTCGTATGGTCAAACGGCGCTGTGTCTTTCAATTTATCGATATGATTATCCGGCATTTTTTGTTCTTTCTAAATTGGGGGCAAGTCGACAACATCAGTGTGTTGGACAAATTGATCCTGTGCATATAAAAAGTTTCAATCAACGATATCAAATCACTTATCAACAACCGCAAAGAAAAATACCGTCCCCATTCAAAAAACAATATCCGATACAGCAAAGTGTACTTTCATCAAAAGCATTGATGGTTGGTGGCGGTGTTTTAGGAGTAGGTGCTTTGGTTGCATTTGCCGCCGGTGGAGGAGGGGGCGGCTCTGGATCCGGTGGGGAAAGTTCTGATTCAACTTATCAACCGGATACACCGCCGACTACAATGCCTGAAGATCAGGTTGGCTCACCGGAACGACCTTTGCCGGTTGTCCCTGAAACGCCAATACCTGAAACACCTGATTCTGAAACGACGACACCTACACCCCCGGTGACGGATCCAATACCGGATGAAACAGAAATCCCCTATACTTTAAAGGCTTCGGATTTTGAAACGGTTGAATATTATAAAGGTAACTTTTTGAAACAGATTAACGCTGCTTCAGCCTATGCTTCTGTTTTAAAAGCAACAAAATCATCTGATGGAACAGTTAACATTTCAACTGATCATATCCAAAAGGTTAAAGTTGCCGTGATTGATACGGGTGTATATAATCACAATGATTTACCCTCTATTGAAACCGGATTCAATTTCGATTACGGCCCTTGTCAAAATGATTCTCAAAGAAATTGTTGGGTATATAAAGACAGTTTTTGGAATTCAGGTGTTGCTTTCAGAGATGAAAACGGAAGAGAAGAAATTTTCTGGACAGATATGACAGAAGAAGAATTTAATGATTATAAAGAAGCTTATGATACTTCTTATGACTGGGAAAATAATAAAAATCTTTATACCCCACTTTATGATGATCATGGCACGCATGTAAGTGGAATTATTGCGGCAACAAAAAATGGTTCAGGGATGATGGGAGTGGCTCCGAATGCTGCGTTGATACCGATTCGTTATGATTTTTTGCATGGATTGAGCAAACCGATTCAAACGGCGGTTGATAACGGAGCAAAAGTCATTAATGCCAGTTTGGGATCGGATGCTGATGAATATTATAATGCCGCTATAGATACCGATGAGTGGAAAGAGATGCAAGTGGACAGTATCGATGGATTTGAATATTTGGCTGAAAAAAAATCAACAGTATTTGTGATATCTGCTGGCAATTTATCGTATAGCGAACCCTCAATGGAAGCGGGGGCTGGATTGCATGTTTCGGGATTGGATAAATTGATGTTGACAGTTGTGTCAACAAAAACAGCAGATCCCACAAAACTTGCAAGTTATTCCAATCAGTGTGGTAGTGCAAAAGGTTATTGTTTGGCAGCCCCCGGAGGAGACGATGATCCGGGAGTCAATTCAACTGTTTCAAATAATGGATATGCGTCTTATTCGGGAACAAGTATGGCTGCTCCCATTGTGTCTGGTGCAGCAGCCTTTGTTTGGGGAACGTATCCGAATTTGTCGGCTGCTGATGTTGCCTCGATTTTGCTTGAAACGGCAACGGATATTGGTGATGCTGGTGTGGATGCTGTTTTTGGTCACGGTCTTTTGAATTTGAATGATGCCGTGAATAAACCGCTCGGGACACTTTCTTTGGCAACAACTCAAAGTGTGTTGGATAAAAAGATCGGTTTAAATCAATCAAAATTGCGGTTGCCTTCTGCTTTAAAGACTCAAATTTTGAAAGCATTACCGACATCTGTTTCCATTTTGGATAAATACGAACGTTCTTTCAAAGTGCCGACAAAAAGTTTTGTGAAATCCGCTTATCATAATCCGGATGCTTTTAAAAACAAACTCAAAAGATTTTCTTCTTTTGAAATGAAAAAACGGGTGCAAACAACTCCGGTGATGAGTTTTGGGTTTTTAGAAACAAAAAACACAACATCTGATTTCGGTATTGGAGAAATGGATGTATCGTTTGATTTTGATAAACACCAATTGACATTTTATTTTGCGGAAGATGCTGCTCATTCTGTCATTCAGTCGACCGGTCAAACAAAAATCAATCCGTTTAGAAAAATGACAAATGCTGTTGGAATTGAAGAAAGATTCAAAATAACGGATAAAATGAGTTTAAAAACAAACTTTGTCACGGGCGAAAATGCTTTTTATGAAACAGATATTGATAAAGAAGATGAGTTTAAAAAACAAACATTTGCCTTTGATACGGAATTTCAATATCAACCAACGGAAAAACTTTTACTTGGATTTTTGGCCGGGGCTTTATATGAAAAAGAGTCTTTACTCGGATTGAACGGTGGTGGTGCTTTTGATATTCAAAATTCAAAGACATATTATTTTGGCACGTCTATTGAATATAATCCGATACCGAATTTATATCTCACCGGGGCTTATTATGTTGGAATGACACAAAAAGCAAAACAAACCGCTTTTCTTGAAACGAGCAAATTGATGAGTGAAGGTTTTTTTGTTGATGCACATTATGAGTTGAGCGAAAAAGATTATATTGGTCTTTCGTTGACTTCTCCGTTAAGAATCAGTAAAGGGACAGCTGTTTTTGATTTGCCAACAGGCAGGGATTATTATTCTGATACCGTTTATCGCGAAACATATCGAGCAAATTTGAAACCGGATGCAAGAGAGATTGATTATGCCCTTTATTATGGAAAAAATATTAATTCTCAAATGAAATTTAAAGCTGAAACAGGGGTTCGTGTCAACCCGGATCATCAACAAGAGGCTTCAAATGATTATCAAATTTTGTTTGGTTTTGATTGGAAGTTTAATTAATTTTGAACATAAAAATTTCCTTTGATGAAAACAGATTCATTTTTTGCAAAAGAGAGATTTTTTTCTTATTTTGTTATCATAAAAAAGTCAAAGAAAGGATCCTTTTTATGTTTGAATACGTGGTTAAAAAATTTGTTGTTCTTTAAATTTTTATATTACTCCTTAATCAGAGGCACAGAAACAAGATGTTTTTCATATCTATCACTGTTCTCTTAAAATCAAAAAAAAAGCGCCTTTTTTAAGACGCTTTTTTTGATAAGACAACTTACTTTCAACGATTGAAAGCCTTTCTCCAAGCTTCAATTCCTTTGCCGAATTCCTTGAGCCCTTGACCGGCAGTTTTGAATGCTTGTGCATTGTCACGATTCGTTCTGGCGGCTTCTCGTTGAACTCTGGCTGCTTGCATGGCATCATATTCTGCATAATTGGTTGTTTTGCTTGCAATTCTGCCGTCTGCTGTATAGGTAAAGACCGTTTGATTTGTTCCTTGACGAGTGATCATATTGTTTGCCGTCATCGGAGCTGATGAGGCGCAAGAACTCAAAAACAATCCGCTTGACCCGATTGAAACAGCTAAAGCAACATTTTTCATCACTTTAAATTGATTTTTAAATTCACCGAGCAAATATCCGAAACCGGCAAGTGCTTTTCCACCCATAACCGGATTTAATTTTTTATTTGCTGCTTTTTTGGCTTTGATAGAGCCTTTGATATGTTCAAAATTTGTCATGATATCCCTCCTTAAAATCTATCATTATGTATATAATACCCTATTTTTATATTTTTGTCAATAGTTTTTTTTACTGTTATTTAACATAGTTCTGATTTCTCATGACGGAGCGATATTGCCAACCGTAAATAACCGTTGGATAAGGGCTGTGTCTGTGAATATGTGGTCCAAGATTTCGGGCTAAAGCATCTAAAAACCGATCTTCATGAAATTTGAATGTCCAAGCTCCTTCAGAAGGAATATATTTTGCGACAAGTTCCGGGTTTTTTTCAATTCTTAAAGCAAGTTCAATGAGCTTTTGTGAAAAACAAAGAGTGGGGCCGGTAAGGCCGGTTACATTTTTCCATAAAGATGTTTTTTCAAGTGTTTCTGTTAAAATAAGTCCATCATGATAGGCGCTGGAAGAAAAAGTGCGTTTTTCTTTTGGGATAAGATTTAAATTTTTATTCACTTCGGATATATAATCTGGAGCATACCAATCATCATCGTCAATTTTGCAAAAATAATCATATTTGTTTAGGTCTACATGACGAACGGTATCCAACAAATTTGAAAGTTGCGGGCCGTTATCATCAAAGCGGACAGAAACTTTTCCCGTTTTTTTGAATTTTTCAAACTCTCTTGAAAAAGTTGAAGCGAACCCATAATCATTCGGGGTGCCTTTGATTGAAACACTGATGTCAAAATTTTGATATGATTGGTTTAAAAGCCGATAAATCTGACCGGAAAGGAAAATGGGCCTTTTAAAAGAAGTAAGCATCAAAAGATATCTGAAATTCTTTTGGTGTACATTTTGAATGACCGGCATAAAAAAGCTTGCGCCTGCAAAAAAAAATAAGAACAGGCAAAGAAAAATTTTGATGTGTAATTTTTTGATTTTTTTCATGTGAATTTTTTTTAATAATGAGGGGGTGGTGTTTCTTCCGAAAGCGGTTTCACATTGCTTTCTTTCAAATGTTCGGTGAGTTCTTTCACCTGTTTTGTCAAAGCTTCAATCATTTTGTTCATTCGAATGCTCTCATCGATGAGCTCATTGATGCTTTTTTCATGTTCGGTGATGCTCATTTCAATCTCGATGAGACGTGTGTCAATTGAGTTCATATTTTTTTATCCTTTCCATCGGGTTAAACAGATATTAAAATGAATGTAAAAAATAATCAACTCTTTTTTTGATTAAAAAACAATTGACAAATCAAATTTTTTTTGATAAAATGCACGCCGATTGGCTAAAAAGGCTACAGGCTGCCTTCAGGCCGTTTTTTAAAACATTTATAGTAAAGGGAAATGAAAATGCCTAAATTGAAAACAAAAAGCGCTGTTAAAAAGCGTTTTTCCTTAACAGGAACAGGAAAAGTCAAAGGAACTCAATCCTTTAAACGTCATAACTTACTTTGTAAAACTTCTAAAATGAAAAGAAAAGCAAAGGGCTGCACAATTATGAGTGAAGCTGCTTCAAAAGTCATTAAGAAATTTTTGATCGGATAAGGAGGTTTACAAATGGCTAGAGTTAAACGCGGCACGACAGTTCGTGCAAAACACAACAAAATCTTGAAAATGGCAAAAGGTTACCGTGGACGTA
>JAZNVO010000024.1:0-1524 GCA_045592885.1 Alphaproteobacteria bacterium | reverse complement strand
GCTTTCAAGCTTTTTGGCAAACTTATGCATTTTATTCATACTCGATGCTTCAAACGGAGCTCCTTCCCAATAATGAAACGGAATGAGATTAAACTTCACTTCAAGACCATCAACAAGTTTCATCAAATTTTCGGCATCTTTTTCAGAATCATTAATATCTTTCAACATCACATATTCCATCGTGATAAATTGACGTCGTTCACTGCGTTCTTGGTATTCTTTACAAGCTTTTATCAAGACTTCAAGAGGAAATTTGCGATTCACCGGCATAATTTTATCCCGAATTTCATTGGTCGGCGCATGCAAAGAAACAGCCAGTTTAACCCCTAAATCCGCCAACTCTGGGATATGGTTCGCAACACCGGATGTTGAAACAGTAATTCTTCTTTTTGAAATCCCGATACCATCCCCGTTCATCAAAATTAACAAGGCTTGTTTTAAATTTTCAAAATTGCAAAGTGGTTCTCCCATTCCCATCACAACGATATTTGAAAGCATTCTTGTTTCATCCGTCGGCGTCGGCCATTCTCCATAACTATCCCGCGCTGACATAAACTGCCCAACAATTTCACCAGCCGTAAGATTTCTCATCATTCGTTGTGTGCCTGTGTGACAGAATTTACACCCTTGAGCACACCCGACTTGTGTTGATAAACAAACAGCACCTCTATCCGATTCTGGAATATAAACGCATTCCACTTGTTTTTCATCTTGAAACTCCATTAACCATTTGCGCGTCCCGTCAATAGAAGTTTGCTCTGTTACAATCTTCGGATGGGTCACACAATAAAGCTCATCCAAACGAGCTTGAAATGGTTTTGAAAGCGTCGTCATGTTAAAAAAGGAGGTTTCTCCTTTGTTATAAATCCAATGCCAAAGTTGTTTAGCTCTAAACGGTTTTTCACCCAAAGAAGTCATTTCTTCTTTCAAGGCCTCATGACTTAAACCGATTAATTCTCTTTTCATTTATTTTCTCCTGTTGTTTCAGGCAAGACGGGCGTTTCTGCCAAGGGCGTTTGTTGGACCGGCGCTGTATTCGGACGTGGACATTTTTCATTCAATAATTCATATGCCTTTGAAAACCCTTTCAACGAAAAGGTTTCTCTCAACACATTTTTTTTCTGACTTTTCCCCTTGGTTCTTGCTACATTACCGATGATCATTTGTTGAATGATTGCTCGTTCATCCTCTTCTTTCATCAAGAAAGCTGAATCATCGCTTATTTTCAATTCAAATGGCTTGTGATTATCTATCTCAATCGTCGGGCGAGATGTTTTATGAAATGTTGTTCCAAACATCAAAGCAACCGTGTCAAACGAATTTTCATACGGACGGTGCGTAATGCTCAAAAAGTTTTCTTCCCGTTCGCTGGAAGTATGTTGAGGTGAAGCAACCATAAAACAAAGAGTTTCCGTTCCTTCTTTTGCCGTATACACCCGCCAATTATCAAAATATCCCTCTGGGGAAATATGTTCAGAGGCAACAACTGAGCCGGAAATCAAAAAAGTCGATATTAAAAAAGCA
>JAZNVO010000023.1:0-7058 GCA_045592885.1 Alphaproteobacteria bacterium | reverse complement strand
CGCTCACCCATAAAGGGCTGTCCTTTCAGGACATTAACTCAAAAAATTTTGCTCCGCAAAACCGACATACTCCCGTCTGTCTTTTTTTTCGTTCCGAACTCACGCCCGGGAGTCCCAATCTCAATCCGCATAAAAAAGAGGCCTAAAAATAGGCGTTTTTTAATGGCGGATGGGGTGAGATTCGAACTCACGGTGGAGTTACCCCCACGCCGGTTTTCAAGACCGGAGCCTTAAACCACTCGACCACCCATCCAGTGATAAATTTAACTATACACAAAAAAAATAAAAAATCAAGTGCTTTTTTTAAAAAATTATATTATATTATAAAAAAAAGCAGAAAAAAGGGCAAAATATGAAATTTAAAACAGTTATTTTAACATTTGTTTCAACAACTTATCTTTGTCTTAACTTTTTTTCATTTTCATGTCAAAGTTTTGCCGATGAAAATAAAAGTAGGTCACAAGTTGTTGCATTTGAAAATTGGAAAAAGGAATTTAAAGAGACGGCCCTTCGTCATGGAGTAAAAAAATCCAATTTAAACAATGTGTTGCCTGATTTAAAACTTTTGGATAATGTTTTATCTGCTGATAAAAAACAGTCTGAATTTTTGCTTTCTTTTTGGGATTATACGAATCGCACATTATCCGAATCGCGAATTAAAAAGGGACGTGAAATTTTAAAAGAAAATCAAGCATTTTTAAAATCACTTGAAAAAAAGTATGGCATTGATGCCACTTATTTGGTGGCGTTCTGGGGGCTTGAAACCAATTACGGTCTTTTTAAAGGTAAAATTAAAACAATGGATGCTTTGGCTACGTTAGCTTTTGATAAACGACGTCGATCTTTTTTTACCAAAGAGTTGATTACGCTTTTAAAACTCATCGATCAAGGGGAAACAACTGCATTTTACGGTTCTTGGGCCGGTGCGTTTGGTAATTTTCAATTTATGCCGACAACATATGCTGCTTATGGGGTTGATGCAGATGGTGATGGGAAAAAGGATATTATCAATTCTTTGCCGGATGCTTTTGCAAGTGCTGCCAATTATTTAAATAAGATTGGATGGAAAGCAAATGATCGATGGGGTAGGGAAGCTGTTTTTTATAAAAAAATCAATTGGAATAAGGTGGTATTAAAACAAAAAAGACCGGTTGGCGAATGGATTAAATTGGGAATAAAACCGGTTCAAAAAATATCTGCTCTTGAAAGTCAAACAGAGGCTAAACTTATTATGCCAACGGGGCATAAAGGACCAAAATTTTTGGTGTATGAAAATTTTGATAAAATTATGAAATGGAATAATTCTACTTTATATGCGTTATCTGTCGGCTTATTGTCCGATATGTTGAAAGATAAGGATTTTAAATTATACGCCAAAAATAATCAGGAAAAGATATCCAAAAAAGATATTGAAAAAATTCAACTGATTTTGTCTCGTCAAGGATATTACAAGGGACAAGCAGATGGTGTTTTAGGGTCCAATACAAGAAAAGGTATTCAAGCGTATCAAAAAAGAAAGGGATTACCGCAAGACGGTTATCCTTCTGTTCAACTGATGAAAAAATTAGCAAGAGAGAAATAAAATGAAATTAAATAAATCACTTTTTTTAATGATCCCCTTGTTTTTATGTTCTTGCACAGACAATGGTTTGTTGCTCCGATCAAACGGCTCTTATCCCGAACAAGAAGATCGGGTTATTTATTTGGTTGGTGACAGTTATGAAATTCAAGGAGAAACGTTTACTCCAACGGAGGATTATACTTATCTTGAAGAGGGATTTGCCGGTTGGTATGAGTATGACAAAAATCATCCAATAACACAAAATGGGGAAACGTATCAGAAGGGGGTTTTAACCGGAATGCACCGAACTCTACCGTTACCCTCCATTGTGAAAGTTACCAATCTTGAAAATAATGAAGCTGTTATTGTTCGGGTTAACGAACGGGGTCCTATGGTGAAAAACAGAATTATTGATGTTTCAAAAGAAGCAGCCGATATTTTGAAACTCAAAAAAGATCAATCGACGAAAGTGTTGGTTGAAATTATGGCACCGGAAAGTCAAGCTCTTAAAAAAGAACTTTTAAGGAAAGAAGCAATGGATGCTATTAAAAATACAAAGATTTCTCTTGAACCTTTAGAGCCGATCCATAAACCTCAAGAACAGGTTGTAAAAACAGAAAGTTCAGAGGTTGTTTACAATGGTCAGGAGAATAAAAAAACAACCGGATATGTAATCCAATTAGGTGCCTTTCGAAATGAAAAAAGAGCTGTTGAGCTCAAAAATGCTTTAAAAGACTTTAATGCTTTTATTATTCAAAAAAAAGTGAACAATCAACTGTTAAACTGCGTTCAAATTGATGGATTAAAAACAAAAAAAGAAGCATTAATCAGTCTTGACAAACTAAAGGCAAGCGGTTATCCTGAAGCAAGAATTATGACAAAATAACTATAGAGGTATAATATGCAAAAAACTTTAATTTTTTCCTTGATTGGGTCTCTTTTATTCTCTGTTTCCGCATCCGCTTTTGAAACAAAAGCAACAAATGCCTTGTTGCTTGATGCTGATACAGGCGCTGTTTTGTTTAAAAAAGAGGCGGATGTTCCGATGCCACCGGCTTCAATGAGTAAATTAATGACGGTTTATGTTATTTTTGAAGCTTTAAAAGAAGGACGTTTATCCTTGGAAGATGAATTTGTTGTATCGGAAAATGCTTGGAGAACTGGGGGCGCAACAAGTGGTGGGTCAACCATGTTTTTAAAACCGGGTGAAAAGGTGAAGATTAAAGATTTGTTGCGGGGTATCATTATTCAATCCGGTAATGATGCGTGTATTACGGTGGCGGAAAATTTTGCCGGCTCGGAAGCCGCTTTTGCCGATGTTTTGAACGAAAAGGCAAAAGAATTAGGTTTAACGGCCTCTTCATTTAAGAATGCAACCGGATTACCGGATCCGAACCATCGCATGTCTGCAACTGATTTGGCTAAACTGGCACAGGTATTGATTCAAAAATATCCGGAATATTATACTATTTTTTCAGAAAAGGAATTTTCACATAACGGGATCAAACAAGACAACAGAAACCCCCTGTTATATCGAGTAAGCGGGGCAGACGGATTAAAAACAGGTCATACTATTGAATCGGGATATGGATTGACCGGATCTTTAAAAACGGCTGACGGACGTCGTCTTATTTTAGTTGTAAACGGGTTAAAATCCATTCGTGAACGGGATGAAGAATCCTCAAAACTTGCGAAATACGGTTTGGCTGGGTTTAAAGTTTTAACATTGATTTCCAAAGGAAAAGTTGTTGAAAAAATTCCGGTTTGGTTAGGAACGGAAGATTTTGTTGAAGTTGTAACAGACAGAGAATTAAAATTAACATTGCCGTTAACTAAAAAAGAACCAAAAGTGATGATTTCATATGATACACCGGTTAAAGCACCGGTTAAAAAAGGTGACGTGTTGGCAACATTGATTATCAAAGATACGGATTTGAATGAAAGGGTCAATCTTGTGGCAACAAAAGATATTGAAAAAGCCGGATATTTCAAACGGGTGAAACAAATTATTTCTTCATGGTTTTAAAAGATGAATAAAGGTATTTTTATCACATTTGAAGGTGGCGAAGGATCCGGAAAATCCACTCAAATTAAATTATTGAAAGAATATTTTGAAAAAAAGGGACAGTCTGTTGTATTAACAAGAGAACCGGGCGGTTCTGTTGGTGGAGAAGAAATCAGAAATTTGCTTTTAAAAGGAGGAACTTCTCGTTGGGATAAGAAAACAGAGATTCTTTTGTTTTTGGCGGCTCGGCGAGATCATTTAGTTAAAAAAGTTTTACCGGCTCTGAAAGAAGGGCAGGTTGTGTTATCTGATAGGTTTCACGATAGCACTGTTGCTTATCAATGTTTTGGCTATGGATATGACTCACAAATTGAAAAAGATATTTCATTTCTTTATCGATTCATTGCCGATGATTTTGTTCCGGATTTGACAGTGATATTAGACATTGATCCGAAAACAGGTATTTTAAGAAGCAAAAACAGAGCCGGAAATGATGAACAACGTTTTGAGCAGATGGATTTTTCATTTCATCAAAACATTCGACAGGCCTTCTTGACCATGGCTGAAAAAGAACAAAATCGCTATATTGTTATCAATGCCGATCAGTCAATTGAATCCATTCACAGCGAGATAATTTCAAAAATAGAAGGAAAATTTTATGCAAACGCCTCAAGAACAGATTAGTGCGGCTATAAAACAAGGAAAAATAAGCGGATCTTGGTTGATAATCGGTCCCTTTGGCGTGGGTAAAAAGACGTTTGCCAGAAAGCTTTGTTCTTTTTTAACAACAGGTAATTGGTCAGATGTTCAATCTTTTAATCCCAATGTCAAATGGATTGAATGTGATTTGACTGAAGAAGCTAAAAAAGAAATTCAAAAAATGATTTTGGCTGGAAAAGAGGTTGAACAAACAAGTAAAACGATGGCAAAAAAGAAGGAAATTACCGTTGATGATATTCGAGAAGGTATAAAATTTTTGTCTTTAAAATCAAATGATAATGAATATCGTGTGTTGGTTATTTCTTTGGCAGAAGATATGAATTTAAATGCAGCAAATGCTCTTTTAAAAATGTTAGAAGAACCGTTCCCGAGAACCATTATTTTATTGCTTTGCCAAAATATCGGAAAATTATTACCGACAATTGCATCAAGATGTCGAAAAATTCAAATTTCGCCTCTTTCTTTTGATGAAATGGTTGAAAAGCTAAATCAAAAAATACCACAGGCAGAACATATTGATTTGCTGGCAGAATTATCAAATGGATCCATTGGTTTGGCATTAAAAATCGATGAACACGCCGGTTTAAAACTTTATCAAAAGATGATTTCTTTTTTTGTGCCGGTCCATCGGTTAGATATTCAAACTTTGAACGAATTTGCCGATTATGTATATAAAGATGATGAAATTTATTCTCTGTTTCAAACTTTGTTTTTGAATTGGTTAACAGGGAAAATAAAGGATGAATATGAAACGAATCCTTTGTTAAGTGAATCTTTATTGGACGTTTATGATAATGTAACCATGCTTTTTTCAAATGTTTCAAATATTTATTTAGACAGAAGACAATCTGTTATTAATTCTGTTTTAAGTGTTTCAGAGGTTTTATCATGATTGACAGTCATTGTCATTTAGGAATTGATGATTTCAAAACAGATGTAGAAGGCTGTTTAGCAAGAGCCAAAGAGCAGGGAGTAACGCACCTTTTGACAGTTGCCTGTGATTTTGATCAAGTTGATGATTTAATCTTCATGTCAAAATATGAAAATGTTTATACAGCCTTTGGAATTCATCCGGAAAATGCAGATAAGTTTGATTATTTAAAAGTGAAAGAGATCTTCAAAAAAAATATGTTTATAAATGCCGTTGGAGAAACAGGACTTGATTTCTTTTATAATCCGAAAACCAAAGAAAAACAAATGGAAGTTTTTAAAAAGCACATTGAATTGGCTTTTGAACTTAAAAAACCGTTGATTATTCATACAAGAGAAGCTGATAACGAGACCATCTCTCTTTTAAAGGAAGCCAATGAGGCCAATCTTTTGAAATATGGGGGGGTCATGCATTGTTTTTGTGGATCATCAGATTTGGCAAAAACAGCCCTTGAGTTAGGATTTTATCTCTCTTTTTCCGGGATTATCACTTTCAAGAATGCTGAAAATTTAAGACAAATTGCCAAAGAAATTCCTTTAGAAAGATTATTGATTGAAACAGATGCTCCCTATTTGGCTCCTGTTCCGTTCAGGGGAAAACGAAATGAGCCTGCTTATATTTCTAACACATTGAATTGTTTAGCAAAAACAAAGGCGTTGCCTGTTGAAATTGTTGAAAAAGAAACCACAAAGAATTTTTTTGATTTATTTGGAGGGAAGGGGATATGAAAATAAGAATTTTGGGGTGTGGTCCCTCTCATGGTGTTCCATCGTTATCCAGAGGATTTGGAGAATGTGATCCGAATGAACCGAAAAATATCAGGTCAAGAACATCTGCTTTGGTTACAACAAACACTGGAGAAAATATCTTAATTGATACCTCACCGGAAGTTCGAATGCAACTGATTCAGGCTCAAAACCCGAAAATAGATGCCGTGTTATATACCCACAGTCATTATGACCATATGGGTGGTGCTAATGATTTTGCAGGTTTTTTAATGGATAGAAAAGAAAAATTGCCGATTTTTTTGACAAAAAATGATTATGATGAAATTAAAGCTCATTTGCATTATTTGTTCAGAGCGGACAAAACCCCTTTTGAAATTCATTTCATTGAACCATACAAGCCATTTTATGTTGGCAAAAGCAAGATCATGCCTATTCTTCAATATCACGGGACTCAACAATCAATCGGATATCGAATTGATGAAATGGCATATTCAACAGATTTGTGTTTGATAGAAGAAAAAGGATTAGATCTGTTAAAAGGGATAAAAGTTTGGATTTTAGGTGTTGTTAGCCCTGAAAAACCACTTGATTTTAAAGGGGTTCAAAAACATATCTATTTAAATGAAGCACTTGAGCTGATTGATAATATTGCTCCTCAAAAAGCCTTTTTGACACACATGGGACAAAAGATGGACTATAGACGTTTAAAACTAGCATTGCCGTCTCATATCAGTCCATGCTTTGATGGAATGAGTATTGAAATATAAAGAGCGATTTTCAGGAGGATTGTCATATGATCCTGTAATAATCACAAACAATTTGCCTGTAAATCGCTGTCAGTTTAATTAACAAAAAGCCAATATATTAGCATTTTTATAATAAATTTAATTATTTTCATTTTTTTTATTCCTATTTTTATTCCTATTAGTTTGAGTGTTAAATTATTTTTTTATAAAGAGATACAGTCATTTATCCTTGTTTTCTCCGTCTTTCCCTCCCTCTTGCTATTCATAATATAAATTATGCGACAAACATATTAAGGAAGAACAAGAAAGGTTGATCTATTGAGTATTGTTAAAAAAGACCTCTTTTGTAAAGAAACAGACTTATTAT
>JAZNVO010000022.1:0-5237 GCA_045592885.1 Alphaproteobacteria bacterium | reverse complement strand
GCCGAAAATCATTTGTCGAAAGACTGGGAAATGAGGTTAATGAAGCTTTAGATGAGTTTTTATCTTTGACACTTCATTTTGAAGAAACGGAAATCCCGACACTTCAAAACTTTTTAAAATGGATTTCAAACAGAAAAGTTGAAATTAAACGGGATTTAGATCAATCCGGCATTGATGCCGTTCGGATTATGACCATTCATGCCTCCAAAGGATTACAAGGGAATATCGTCTTTTTGCCGGATACCCGCTCTATTCCCAGATCAAAAGAAAACTTTTTGTGGACAGATACCAATTTACCGATTTGGGTCGCCTCCTCTGCTTTAAGAACAGAGGCGGTTGAAGATCTTTATGAGAGATTAAATCAACTTCAGATTGAAGAATCAAATAGACTTTTATATGTTGCTTTAACTCGGGCAAAGGACAGGCTTTATATTTGCGGATGGGATAACAAAAAGAAGAAAAAACAAACTGTTACACATAACTGGTATGATTTAATCGTAACGTCCCTCCCCCCGCATATCAAACCGGATGCAGACGGCGTTATTCGTCTTTCTTGTCCTCAAGTAAGCAAAATAAATGAAACACAAAAAGAAGTAATTGCAAAAAAAGATATTCAATTACCGGATTATGTCTTTAAAAATCCCATTGCGGAAACCCCGCTTTCAAAACCGTTAATGCCATCTAAAATGGAAGATGAATTCATTGAAACAGAAACAGTTTTAGGGATTGACAGATCGTTCGCAATGAAACGGGGAACATTCATTCACCAGCTGTTACAATATTTACCGGATATTGAACCGGATAAAAGAAAAGAAGTGGCCAATCGTTTAAAACCGGAAGGTATTGATATTCCGGATAACTTATTCTCTCTTTTTGATAAAACGGAATTTAAACACCTCTTTTCCAAGGATTCAAAAGCGGAAGTTCCCATTGTCGGCGTTGCTGGCGGACAAGTCATTTCCGGTCAAATTGACAGGCTTGTTATAACGGATGACTCTGTTTTACTCGTTGATTTTAAATCCGGAAAACACGTTCCAATTCGAGAAGAATTTGTTCCGATTTCTTATATAAAACAAATGAAAATGTATAAAGAGTTGCTAAAACAAATTTTCCCTGATAAGATGATTAAAACTTTTTTACTTTGGACTGAAAATTTATCATTAATGGAGTTGACAAACAATGACAATTAAAAATCGTTTCCTATCTGTTTTTGGGTTTTCTTTATTATTATCAGCCTGCTCAAGTGTTCCACCAGCACCGGACGGATTTAAAGAACAAATTGTTGAAACGGAAAGAATAAATTTTTTAACTTGGGAAAAAGAAAACATTAACAAACAACAAACTCTTCGTTTTTATATCGAAGGAAATGGAACTCCAAATCCTCAAAAACCGGTTTCTTTGTTATTGGCCGGTAAAGATAAATCAAAAAATATTGTTGTGTTAACAAGACCTTGTCAATATCTTAAAAATAAAGTTTGTTCAAATGAAAAAATTTGGGGAAAAGAACGATATAATCCTGAAATTTTGAATGAGATGTATGAACAAAGTCTTTTTTATGTTAAAAAATATGCGCCGAAAGAAATTGAATTTGTTGCTTATGAAGATGCCGCCCCAATCGCTTTCAACCTGGCACAAAGATATGGCAAAGCAAAAATGGTTGTAACAATTGCAGGTGTTTTGGATATTCGCTCCTATGAAAGACAAAATGAGTTGCCCACTATTAAACATAAAGATTTTGTCAGCAAGGCATTTGTTGCAAGAACACCGCAAATACATTATATCGGTTCCGAAGATACCATTGTTACAAAAAGTATGACGGAAAGATATCTTTCAAACTTAAACAATCCTCAAAGAGTGACTTTAAAAGTTGTTCATGATATGGATCATGACGATTGGGATAAAGCCGTTTTATCTTATTAATTATCCTCTAAAATCGGTTTAAATTGGATTTGGCCGATTGTTTGCATTTGATCGGCCTTTCTTTCAATGTAATCAGGAATTTTCGGAGCCGGTTTCATTGAAGTTAATTTTTTATATTCCGGATGTTTAAAACACAAAGGCGTTTCGGCTCTGATCGGCCTATTTAAATGACCGGCGTATAAAAGCAATTGTTTTGTGGGGGCCAAGGATAAAATACCGGCACCGCCGATTACCCCATCAGCTTTTATTTTAATTGATTTTTTCAAATCCCACCATAAATTAAAGCCCATTTTGCTTTTTGCTGTTGGGATCAGAGGACCCGAAACATCAATCAAAAAGCTTCTTTTTGAACTGTAAGAGGGAATAACTTTAGTGAGTGATTCAATACCTTTTAAAAGCGGACCGCGTGTTTCGGGATTGTTTTGCCGTTTGATTAATTTAGCGGCAACGGAACTGATTAAAACGTCAACCGTTTCTTGGTCATATTTCACCTTGATTTGATGCCAATCTTGAACACAAACCAAAAATTTGTTTGCTTTTGATCGGCCGAAAACAATACCATCTGTTATGCTTGTCAATGAAGGCATATGATGAAATTCATCAAGGATAAAACTGGTCGGGCAAGGACCGGTTCCTCCTTCATTCGGACCAAATTCCATTAAGTATTGAGTGGCCATATTGATAAACAAACTGCTCAACAAAACACACGCATTCAAATCTGAAAAAGGAACGGCCATATAAACGGTTACCGGTTCATATTTCCCTGTTTTTTCATTTTTCATCCCACGCAGTTGTTCATAATTAAAATCATTCATGGAAGTATGATGACGAACTGCCGCATTTTTAAAGATATTTACACCGGACAAAGCCATGGAAACAACCGATCCTCTTTGTTTATCCGGCAAGGTCAAAACCTGATTTAATTCCAAAAGCGTGCGTCGGCCATATCCATAATACGCCGTTTCCAAAACAATTTTTTCAAAAATCATTTGCCAGGCATCCATATCCAAGACACTCATATCCTGTTGTTTTTGTTTAACGGATATTTGATGATTTGCTTGAATTTGCGCATTATTAATAATATCCAACAACATAGCAAAACAAGCATCCATTCCCCGCCATGAATCCGGAATTAAATCCCATGAACCGATGGCCAAATAATTATCCAAAGTTAATGTTTTGTTTTGAATATGAATCCTTGCCTCTTCCACTTCCGGAAAATCCCTCATTGAAGAGTAATATGAAGATAAAACTTCATAATCTTCCTCATCCATAAGCCCATTTTTTAAACGATAGAGAAAATAATCATTTGCCTTGGCCTGATCAACTTTTCCACATAAATAACCGGTTAATCCCGTTAAACATCCCCGTCCAGTCTTGACCCAATAAGGGTCCGTTCCGGTCGGTCCGTCCGGAATTAAATATGATACTAAAGTATCAATATAACCTTCCCGGCCGTTTTGAAGTGAAGGTAAATTCCCCTCCCCAATCGGATTCCAAGACGGCCAACGGATATTTTTTTCCGGATCATCTTTTCCCATCCAATTCAACATAAAGACCGGCCCCAATGTGGCACGATAACCACTCGTCAATTGCGATAATTCACCTTTCGGATCATGAACAATCACACTGGATTCTTTTTCTTCCAATATCGCCGGAACAATAATTCCCATTGTTTTACCGGAAGACGGACACCCGATGCAAAAAACGGATCTGGTATCCGGTAACTTAATTTTTTTCCCATTAAAAAGGCCCAGCATCAAATGTTTTCCATCAAGAAGACCGAATTTTTTCACCTCTTCCTCAATGGCTTCCCGCCCATCCCCAAATTGTTGTGGCGCCAAGAAGTAAGGGTTGAGAATAAATAACATAAACTCATACCCTAAAAACAAAAATGTCGGCAAAATCAATGTTCGCCATGTAAAATAACTTGTCCATGTTAAATGAAGCGGTTCATGAAATGCATATGTTTCAAGCCAAATGAAATATCCGGTGAACGGTCGAAACAAATTACCGGAGACAACATCCATCACATACTCTTTTAAATAGAGCCAACTTTCATTTGAAAAATTTTTTGAAATCACACTTGTAAAAGGAACAAAAAAGGTCAAAAGGGCCCAAAAAATCATCACGCCGATTAACGCCCGCCAAAACCACCAGCGGATGCAGTTCATTGCAAATTTTTTTGGTTTTAAAAAGCTTAATCCCTTCATTTTATCCCTTTGTTTTTGTGTTTGTTTTTTTAATTTCTCTTTGTTTTGATGAAACTTTTGTCATTCCTTGTTCTTTATGATTTAAAGAAGGTGTTTGAGATTTGTCATCTGCTTGTTTTTGAACAATGAGCGCCTCTAATGGTGTTTCAACAATTGTTTCTTCTTCAATATATTCATCTTTTTGTTCTTCTTTTCCTTGAGGCCACAAAATGTATCCGGTCGGATGGGGTGATTTTTTTGCGGGTTTTTGAGACAAAACTTTTTCTTCCGGCAGTTGGTCTTGTTTTTGAGAAAGTCCAAACAAATGAATTTCTTCTTCTTTTTCTTTTAAAAGTTGTTCTTCCATTTGACGGCGTTTTTTGTCTTTTGTGCGCCTTAAATCAAAATACGTTTTTTGAAGACTGGCCAAACTCAACAATTGTTTCGGATCAATATAAGTGCCACACAAATTAATTCCATCCAAAACAAATTGTGATAAATCAATACCGGTCAAATCAACTTTTGTTAAATCCAATCGCCTCAGATCAATAGACAATAAATCATTTTTTGTTAAGGTACGAATATCAATTTTTCCACTTTCGACAAGAGATAAAAATTTATTAAAATCAGAAAAATATCTAGCACTTTTCTCATCAAAATAAGTTTCTTCAATCTGATTATTTCTTAAGAAAAGACGTTTTAAAGACGTTTCTGAAAAAACAGAATTTGTTAAATCAGTTTCTTCAATATAGGCATCATCAAACTTGGCTCCTTTAAAACAGCAGTTTTTAGCTTTTGTTTGATAAAAACACGCTTTTGAAAAATCACAACCGGTTAAATCAGCTCCGGAAATATCAGCCCCTTTTAAATTAATGCCACGATAATCCTTATTTGCAACAACTTTTCCTTTTTTGATATCCTCAACTAAAGAAACGGCACGCGGATCCGTTAAATAACTGTTTCTCTCGGAAGGCAAGAGAAACTCTTTTTTATCAATGCCTAAAGTGAACAAAATAATATCTTCTTCCGTCACTTTGACATCTTGAAATTTTTTTTCGGGTCTTTTTATTTCTATTGTCATATAAATATTATAACACATAAAAAGAAAAAAGGAACAAAAAAAAG
>JAZNVO010000021.1:0-3678 GCA_045592885.1 Alphaproteobacteria bacterium | reverse complement strand
GGGAATTTGTCCGTTGTTATTATTAGATGAAGCAGTTGCTCATCTTGATATAAAACGTCGACATATTCTTTTTGATGTTTTGTCTGATTTACCGGGACAGGTTTGGATGACGGGCATCGATTCTGAAAATTTTGATTATTTAAATGGACGTGCACAGTTTTATAGCGTTCAAGAATCAAATTTAAGTTTAAAAAATGTAGCGTAAAGGAAAACAAATGACTGATTTAGATATTCAAACGGCAACACAAGAATATAATGCGGACTCTATTAAAGTTTTAAAGGGGCTTGATGCTGTTCGCAAACGTCCGGGAATGTATATTGGGGACACGGATGACGGAACCGGTTTGCATCATATGGTATACGAGGTGTTGGATAACTCAATTGATGAAGCTTTGGCTGGGTATTGTTCAAAAGTTGAAGTTATTTTAAATGCGGATGAATCGGTCACAATTATTGATGATGGACGTGGTATGCCGGTTGATATGCATAAAACAGAAGGGATTTCAGCGGCCGAAGTTATTATGACTCAATTGCATGCCGGCGGCAAATTTGATAACAATTCATATAAAGTTTCCGGTGGATTGCACGGAGTGGGTGTTTCTGTTGTGAATGCCTTGTCTGATTGGCTTGAATTACGCATTTGGAGAAATGATAAAGAACATTTTGTTCGTTTTGAAAACGGCTCTTCTGTTGCACCGTTAAAAGTTGTTGCCGAGACACCGGGAAAACACGGAACAATGGTTACCTTTCATCCGTCAAATGAAACATTTACAAGCACAACGTTCAGTTTTGAAACTTTGGAACATCGCATTCGTGAATTGGCTTTCTTAAATTCAGGTGTGTGTATTCATTTAACGGATAACAGGGGAAGCGAACCAAGATCATCTGTTTTGCATTATGAAGGGGGTATTTTAGAGTTTGTTAAATATTTGAACAGATCTAAAAATACATTACACGATGCCCCGTTTGATTTAAGCGGGGAAAAAGACGGTATTACCGTTGAAGCTGCATTTGAATGGACGGATGGGTATCATGAAACTTGTCTTTGCTTTACAAATAATATTCCGCAACGGGACGGGGGAACGCACTTGGCTGGTTTAAGAGCTGCATTAACAAGAACAATTAATGCATATGCTTCAAATTCGGGATTGACGAAAAAAGAAAAAGTTGAATTATCCGGTGAAGATATGCGTGAAGGGTTGACAGTTGTGTTATCTGTTAAAGTACCGGATCCGAAATTTTCTTCACAAACAAAAGATAAACTTGTTTCTTCGGAAGTCAGACCGGTTGTGGAAGGAATTGTCGGGGATAAATTAGAACAGTGGTTTGAAGAACATCCCTCCGAAGCAAGAAAAATCATCAGCAAAGTTGTGGAAGCGGCCGCTGCTCGTGAAGCCGCTAGAAAGGCAAGAGAATTAACCCGTAGAAAAGGAGCTCTGGATATGGCTTCTCTTCCCGGAAAATTGGCTGACTGTCAGAGTAAAGATCCGGCTGATTCAGAAGTCTTTATCGTTGAGGGAGATTCCGCAGGAGGTTCTGCAAAACAAGGACGTGATAGAACACATCAGGCCATTTTGCCGTTAAGAGGTAAAATTTTGAATGTTGAAAGAGCAAGATTTGACAAGATGCTTTCTTCAGCTGAAATCGGAACAATTGTGACGGCTTTGGGAACCGGTATCGGACGTGATGATTTTAATGTGGATAAAATTCGTTATCATAAAATCATTATTATGACCGATGCTGATGTTGATGGTGCTCATATCAGAACATTGCTTTTAACATTCTTTTTCCGTCAAATGCCTGAAATTATTGAAAAAGGGTATCTTTATATTGCTCAACCGCCACTTTACAGAGCAAAACGCGGGAATTCTGAAATTTATTTAAAAGATGACAAAGCAATGGAAGAATATTTGATTCAAGTTGGAACAAATGATGCTGTTTTGATTTTGGAAGACGGCACACAAATTGCAGGAGCTGATTTAATTGCCCGTGTGGAACAAGCCCGTGTTGCGCGCAATTTGATTTTGGCAATGTCAAACAGGGTGCCGGCTCGTGTTGTTGGGCAAATGGCAATTTTGGGTCTTTTTAATGCTGTTGCTTTAAGAGAAGGTGGTTTGGCAGCCAAATTAGATACCATTGAACCGGAATATGAACGCGGATGGAAAGAAAGCTTAACACCGGATAATGAATTGGTTTTGGAAAGAACACTTCGTGGTGTAACAGAAACAATCAAAATCGATCATGCGGTCATTTCTTGCGGTGAAGCCAGAAAATTGGCTGAAATGAGCGAAGAGTTGAAAGAGTTTTATGCTGCTCCAGCTGTTTTGAAAACAAAAGATGGAGAAACGGTTATTCATGATCCTGTTTCATTGGCTGAAGCGGTGTTTAAAACAGCCAGAAAAGGTATTGCTATTAACCGTTATAAAGGGTTGGGTGAAATGAATCCGGAACAATTGTGGGAAACAACATTGGATCCGAATGCTCGTCGTTTGTTGCAAGTTAAAATTACTCATCAAGACGAAGCGGAACAAGTTTTCTCTTGTTTGATGGGAGATGTTGTGGATCCAAGACGTGAATTTATCCAACAAAATGCATTAGATGTTGCAAATTTGGATATTTAGTGATATAATATATATCAAGCATTTCTTTAAAAGGCGAGATGTTCTCGCCTTTTTTTGAAAATTATAAACAAAAAACAAGGAAGGGTATTCTTATGTCATTTAAACAAGGTGGTTTAGTATTATTAAAATGGTTGGCCATATATGGTGCCGTGATGGGTGGTATTTCTTTTTCAACAAGACAATGTATTCAATATGTTGATGAAGCATCAACAAGACATGCTATTTTGAAAGCAAAATTAAAAGATGAAAAAGAAAATTCAAAAAAAGTTGAATCTAAACGTGGCACTTCTCAAACACCAACAACTATTCAACAAGGCGGAACCTTTGTTGAACGGTTTCAAAAGAATAAACATCTTTTTGAACAACATTCTAGAGGATAAAAAAGAGGCCTTGCGACCTCTTTTTTTTATTGTAAAAAGAAAAGCACGCATTAGACGCGTGGTTCAGTAAAGCTTATAGCGATGAGGTTGTCAAAGTGCTCCAATTGGGATAAAATTTTGCGGTCTGCTAAGACACAAAATAACCCAATTGGAGGTTATTCATGAAGAATGACATAAATAAATTAGCACATACAACATGGAATTGCAAATATCAATAGTTTTTGCCCCAAAATATAGAAGGAAGGTATTTTATGGGAGCAAGAGAAATGAGATAGTGAAAATATTAAAAGAGGTATGTAGGTGGAAAGGAGTGGAGATAATAGAAGGAGAAACGAGTCTGGATCACATACATATATTAGTAAAAATCCCACCCAAGATGAGTGTGTCAGGATTTATGGGATTTTTAAAAGGGAAGAGTAGTTTAATGATATATGAAAGGTAGAGTAATATAAAATACCAGTACCGAAACAGAGAATTTTGGTGTAAAGGATATTATGTAGATACGGCGGGAAAAAATACCGCTAAAATAGCCGAATATATCAGGAATCAGATAAAAGAAGATCAATTAAGTGAACAATTGACTCTTGATTTAAACGATCTGTTTACGGGTAAGTAGTAAATTTGCGTCTGGCAGATGTTGGGGGCCCCGTTCAGGGGTTGCCAGTGGTAAAGGCTTA
>JAZNVO010000020.1:0-2001 GCA_045592885.1 Alphaproteobacteria bacterium | reverse complement strand
CCCCCACCATTTAGAATGATATGTTTGGTTGCGATCACGAATCGCGGATATTTTTGAAAAATCTTGCCAACATTCTCTAAAATTTCTTCCAATCGTGGCAAAATGACTGAAATTAAATCTGATTTCGGCACCTGAATGTTTTGATTTTCTTCACCCAACACAGGAACAATCAATCGGTCAATCGAATCTCTTGTCGCTTCAAAAGCAGCTCCGTGTAATGTTTTCAAACGTTCCGCAACCGCGAAAGAACACCCTAATCCCCTTGCAATATCTTTTGAAAAAATCATACCTCCTTGAGGAACAATATCTAAATGCACTAAGCCGCCTTCAAGGAAAATGGCCACAGAGGTTGTTCCAGCACCAAAATCAACAACCGTTGCTCCAATTTCTTTTTCTTCATCCGTCATAGTTGCCAATGCGGATGCATATGGCGTTGCTACTTTCATATCAATTGAAACGTGATGCCGATCCAAAGCCGCCACCAAATTACGAGATTGACTTTCCGGCAACACAATCACATGCATATGCACGCCGAGTTTATGTCCATAAAGACCTCTGGGATCAGAAATTCCCGGCTCTTTATCAACGGTATAACTCAAAGGAAAAGCATGAATGACTTCGTCTCCTTCTGACAAACAAGAAGCAACAACCCCGTCCACCAATCGTTTCACGTCATGTGCTGCAATCGGCCTACCATCACTGATATCAACTTCTTTATGGATATGGCGTGATTTTAATTGAGTGGAAGAAATGTTGACAATCACGCTACCAACCTGCCTTTGAGTTTGCTGTTCAAGTTCAAGAAGAGCCTGTCTGATTGATTCGGCTGCCAAATCCAGATTCACAATTGCACCGGCATTAATACCATGCGCCGGAGCATATCCCGTTCCGATTACTTCCGGCCGACCATCCGAACCAAAGCGAACAGACATACAACAAATTTTACTTGTCCCCACATCCAGTAACGTCACCACTGATTTTAATTTGTTTTTCTTTGCCATCTTATCTCTCTCATTTAACAGATTCAGTGCTTTTTACAATCAAACGATCCGGTAATTTCAAATCAATCACTTTAATATCCCGACTTAAAATATCCCCTTCTTCCTTAAATTTTTTCAAACGGTTTAATGCTTCTTTAATCCCCGTTTCCGGCAATCTGATTTCAAGGCCGTTTTCAGCATCATTTAAATATAAATTCCATCGTCTCTTTCCCACACGAACGGCTGAAAGCGTAACTTCCGCGATATCCGGATACTCATTTAAAAGGGAAATTAACTCTGGTGTATGTTCCGGAGCATCTTCTCCTACAACAAGCAACACATTTTTAATCAATGTTTTATCATCTAAAATCGGATTGCCTGTTTCATCAATCGGCCAATATGTTTTTTTATTTTGCCAAACGGCAATAGGTGTTTTTTCCGTCACACTGATCAAAATTTGAGTCGGCAAATGTCTTTCAATACAAACGGTTTTAATCCATGGCAATTCTAAAACAGCGGCTTTTTCTTTTTCTAAATCAATTTCAAAAATCGGCATTCCCTGCCTTAAATTGAGTTTTGAATTAACATCGGAAAGCTTTGTTCTGATGTGCCCTTCAACAACAACTCTTTCCAAATTAAAATGCGCCTTTTCAATACATAAATCTGCTGCCTTTTTCCCTGTTTCCCAAATATCTTTTCCAACCGGCGATAAGGATAAAGCAACACCCGATATCAAAAGACCAACCACTAAAAAAGAAATAATTTTCAATTTCAAAAATTTGTTTGTTTTTTTCTTTTGTCTTCTTTTTTTCATTTTTCAAAACCTGCCCGTTCTATAAGATATGCCACCAATTGATTATATGCAATTCCTTTTTTTGCTGCCATCTCCGGGACCAAAGATAAATCCGTCATTCCGGGATGTGTATTAATTTCCAAAAAAACAATTCTCCTTGATTTTTCATCATATCGAAAATCACACCGAGATACCCCTTTACAACCCAAAAATGTATGCATTTGAAAG
>JAZNVO010000019.1:0-1685 GCA_045592885.1 Alphaproteobacteria bacterium | reverse complement strand
CAATCGCCTGTGCAGACCGTCAGTGACCCCCTTAAGGGGTCTGCTGGTAATATGAGGCTTATAGCCGTTTATGAAGAACCGCCGGCTAGGCCGGCGGGTTCCTTTTAAGGTTAGTAACCGATACCTTGATAATCAAAACCTAAACTTAATGCTTGCTCTTTATTCAGCAAGTTTCGGCAATCAAAAATATATTTTCCGTTCATTAATTCAGCTGCTTGAGATAAATCAAGGGTTTTAAATTCCTTCCATTCCGTTAAAATCACCAAAATATCGGCGCCGGTTAAAGCTTGATACATATTATCGGCATAACGGATTTTATCGCCGAGTAAAAGAGCGGCATTTTTCATAGCTTTGGGGTCAAAAGCAATAATATCTGCATTTTTTTCAAGCATAGCTGAAACAATTTCCATCGCAGGGGACTCTCTGCAATCATCTGTTCCGTCTTTAAAGGCCAATCCAAGAACGGCAATTTTGGGATTTTCAATAGTGGCAACTTTATTCAAAATGCGATCTGCAATTTCTTTTTTTCGTTCGGCATTTTTTTGAATTGTTGTTTCAATAAGGGATAAATGAACGCCGTTTTTTCTTCCCATACAAGCCATAGCCATTGTGTCTTTCGGGAAACAACTTCCGCCATATCCGGGGCCGGAATTTAAAAACTTTTTGCCGATACGGCTATCAAGGCCCATTCCTTTGGCAACGTCCATAATTTCGGCACCTGTTTTTTCGCAAAAGTTAGCCATTTCGTTGATATAATGAATTTTCATGGCCAAAAAGGCATTGGAGGCATATTTAACCGTTTCAGCCGATCGGCGCTTCATAAAGAGCATTTCTGTCTTTCCCTCAAAGGGTTTATAAAGCTCTTTAATAACATTGATAGCTTTTTCGGAATTTGAACCGACAACAATGCGATCGGGATTGAAAAAGTCATGAATGGCATATCCCTCGCGCAAAAATTCGGGTAGGGAAATCACATCAAATCTGGCTGTCTTGTTTCGAATGGAAATGAGTTGCTCAATGTCATCACCGGTGCCGACAGGAACGGTTGATTTTGTTGCAATAACGGTATAATCCGTCAAATATTCGGCCAATTCCGTTGCGGCAGCATGAATATATTTCATATCGGCTTCTTTGGTGACGGGGTGAGGGGGCGTTCCAACGGCGATAAGAACCACATCAGCGCTCTCAACGGCTTTTTTCATTGAGGTTGTGAACGAAAGGCGCCCATTTTTAATATTTTTTTGAAAAAGCTCCGTCATGCCGTCTTCATAAATCGGCAATTCGCCATTTTTGAGCATATCCACCTTTTCTTTGATTTTGTCAACACAAATAACCGTGTTGCCAAGCTCAGCCAAACCAACCCCCGTTGGCAAGCCGACATATCCCGTTCCGATAATTCCTATTTTCATTTTTCTTCCTTTAGTTTTTCATTTTTGAGATTTTAATCTTTTCCAAAAAAAGTTTTTCTTGCGTTGCTAAATTCTTGTTTTGTCATGGATATTGATTTTTTATAAAAGTCATAATCTTTTATTAGATGTCCTAAATCTAGAACTCTATATCCTTGTTTATACATGTCATAAGCCAAAATTTTTCCACAGGGGCCTAATGCAAAAATTAAAATTCTATTTTTGTAAGTTTTTGAAATTTTTTCTTTCAATGAATCATATTCGTTGAATGCATCAACA
>JAZNVO010000018.1:0-3429 GCA_045592885.1 Alphaproteobacteria bacterium | reverse complement strand
ACAACACTTGTCCTTATTTAAAAGAAGCCATTTTTAAAATCAATTCAGGAATTTCTTTTTACGAGGATACTTTTTAATGCCGAATAAACTTATTTACTTAACGACAAATCCTCATAAAGTTCAAGAAGCCAATGAATTTCTGATAAAAAAATATAATTTTAATTTGGAAATCATGAAACCTTCTTTTGAAGTGCTGGAGATTCAGGCAAAAACTTGTGGTGAGGTTGCTAAATTTAGCGCTAAGTATGGGGCTGAAAAACTGGGAGTTCCGGTTTTAAAATCCGATTCAGGGCTTTATATCGAAGCATTGGGCGGTTTGCCAGGACCTTATAATGCCTATTTTGACAAGCAAATAGGAACAGAAAAGTTTTTAGATATGATGAAAGATATCCCAAATAGGCATGCTAAATTGGAACATTGTTTTGCCTATTGTGAGCCCGGACAAGAACCTATCTTGTTTACAGGGGGAAGCACGGGGCGTATTTCTTATGAATCCAAAGGAGAGAAAGGGCGTTGGCATGACAAGTTTTATATCCCTGATGGGGAAGAAAAGACACTCAGCGAATTACGTGCCATCAACCATGAATATGAGGCACAATTTTGGGGACATGCCCTAGATGATTTTGCCAAGTGGTATAAGGAAAAATTAGAAAGGAAATGAATATGATTTCACTTAAATCAGCCCCCAGATGGTTATCTATCGCTTATGCCTTAACATCGGCATTGTTTTGCCTGCCGACATTAATGCTTTTTTATGGGTTTAAAGGTGTTGGTATGGGGGATTTTTTCTTGATTCAAGGGATATCAAATCTCACTGTATTTTTTATGGAAGTTCCAACCGGCTATATCGGTGATTTGTTTTCCAGAAAACACACTTTAATTATCGGGGTATTGTTTTGGATCTTGGGACATGTTATTTGGATTTTGGGTTCAGGATTTTTCATTATTTTACTGGGGGAATTGTTATTTGCATTAGCGATTGCTTTCATTTCCGGCACGGCGGAAGCATATTTATACGATTTATTGAAAAAACGACATAAAGAAAGTTTATTCCATAAAAAATATGCTAAAATGAAAATGTTGGATGGAATTGCTTTGATGGTTGCGACACTGAGCGGTGCTTTTATCTATCAATTTTTGGGGCCAACTATTCCGTTATACATAACAATTTTCTGTTTAATGTTAAGTGTTGTTATTTTATGGCAATTACCGGATGTTCCCGAATCCAGACGTATTATTGATAAAGATAAAAGCAAATGGCAGGATATTTTGGATATTTCCAAATATGCTGTTAAACATCCTGAAATAAAATGGCTGATGCTTTTACCGGCGGTGTATGGGACATTAACGCTTATTTTGATGTGGGGATTACAATCCGTTATGGTATTTCATCAATTACCTGTATTTGTTTTTAGTTTGATTTTAGGGACAAACGCATTGATGAGAACTTTTTGGTCGGGCGTTTCCGGTCGGATATTGGAAAAAATAAACCTTTCCGGAACCATAAAATTACAAAGTTTAATAATCATCATTTCCTCTTTGGGGGCATGTATATCGGCCTATGTTCCGTTATGGGGTGTTTATATGTGTTTGGGTTTGATGATTGTCGGATCAGCATCCAGTTCTTTATCCAGTATCACAACATCTGTTTTGGTCAATCATAGGATTCAATCCGATGAACGGGCGACAATTTTATCGGTTAAATCAATGCTGGCAAAAGCATTTCACGGGATAGGACTTATCTGCTTAAAACCCTTGTTTGACGGGATAGGTGTCGGACCGACCTTTATGGTATCAAGCCTACTTTTAATCCCGATATTGGTTTGTGCCAAGCATTTGTATAAGATGAATTTAAGAACGATGAAAGAGGACTGATATGCTGATACTGAACATTAACGGGCCGATGAATTCCGGAAAAACGACGGTTTCTAAGATTTTGGTGAACTTGTTGCCCAAAGCCACTTTTATTGAAGTGGATGAACTGATGAGCGACGAAGAACAAGAAAAACTCGGCTTATCCTTAAAAGAAGGGTGGGCAGAACGAAAAAAACGACTGAATAAAAAGTTATTGGCATTAAAAGAAGGTGAAGAGTTTGAAACCGTTATCTTCGCTTATCCGATTTCAGAAGAAAGTTATCAAAAATGGTCTGCTCTAGCCGATGAAAACACTCGATTTTTGAACATTACCCTTGCACCGAGTTTGGAAGAATGTTTAAAAAATCGTGGTACGCGAGAACTGGACAATTGGGAAAGAAATCGCATTCGGCAAATGTATGAGGAAGGGTATCAGAATCGTTCCTATTCTGATTTTATTATCAATAACGACAATCAAACACCAGAAGAAACCGCCAAAATTATCAAAGGATTTATAGAACACGCTCTATCTTCAAAACAACAGTGGGTACATTTGGTGGAAAGGCGTTGGCCGGCTCTGTTGAACGGAGAAAAGACTTCGACACTTCGCTTGAATGAGGGTTTTATTCATAAGGGATTTTTGGTTTATAAAGACTGTCCGAAAGAACAATTGGCAGAGGTGGTTTATGTGACTCAGGTCTATTATCTGCCCTTAAAACAGGCTTTGGAAACAGATGGTTTTGATACGCACACGCCAGATGTAGAAACAGGCTTAAAACAAATGCGGGTTCATTATCCGGATATTACTTCATGCAGATAACTAATTACTTTTTTACACAATTCTTTGTTAATACTTAGATCATCCTTTAAGCAAAGTTTGGCATGAACCAAGTTTCTTTGTTTTTGTATTTCATGATTTTGCAATTTTTCGTTCGACTATTTGATGATTTTTTATTCGGTAATTTAAATCTTTTTAATTGTTCTGATTGTTTTTATAATTTAAGAAAAAATGCTTGATTATCTCCACTAAATCCAATTTAATTGGAGTAACTGGAGAAAATAAAGGTATTTTAACAAGTGTAATAACGGAATAGTGATTTTGATTTCTTGTAAATAACCCAGAGTAAATTTTAAATACAAGCTCAGACCAGGTTGAGCTCAAATCTTTTTGTAAGTATCGGTAATATAAAGATATTCAAAAATCTTAAATCCAATGGGGTCTTATCCACCACCAAGATTAAAAGCCATTCCTTTTGATGAACTATTCTTCAAAAATTAGACGGTAAGAAAAGCCCTTGTGAGAGATTTTTTTATTTAGAATTAAAAGTCAAATGAGACAGAATACTCACAAAGCAAGTGCACCAAATATGAGATTGCCATTAAAAAAAATCAATCTCGTTGGCGGGAGAAAAAGCTTTTCTGTTTCACAAGACAGTTTAGTCTTTTTTTGAACAGTTCATCTAAATCAATGTGAACCACTTTTCCGCAACAAGGATCAAAACTCCTGTTATAAGAAACAATCCAAATCACATTCATTTTTTTCAAATCATAATCGGGCATTCTTCCCGGGGGATT
>JAZNVO010000017.1:0-4550 GCA_045592885.1 Alphaproteobacteria bacterium | reverse complement strand
TACATACAATTTGTGACATACCGATGATTAACATTTTGCTTGATGCCGTCCAAAAAACGGGCATTGAAGACATCACCGTTGTAATCGGACCGAATATGCAAAATGTGAAAGAAGCTGTTGACCCGATCAAAACCGTTGTTCAAACAGAACGTCTCGGAACGGCTCATGCTGTTTTAGCAGCCGAATCTGAAATTCAACCATTTAAAGGAAACGTTCTCATTTTGTTTGGAGATCAACCCCTATTTTTGCCCGAAACACTCAAAAAAATGATTCAAAAATGTCAGTCTGGCACCGATGTTGCCGTTTTGGGATTCATTCCGGAAGATGCCAGACGATACGGTCGGTTAATTATGGGTGAAAATGGGCTTGATTCCATTGTGGAATATAAAGATGCTACAGATGTTCAACGGGCTATCAAATTGTGCAATTCAGGTGTAATGTGCGTGAACGGTGAACATTTGCTTTCCCTTTTAAAGGAAATTGACAACCAAAATGCAGCCGGTGAATATTATTTAACAGACATTGTCAAAAAAGCAAAAAACAAAGGCTTGTCAAGAGATGTTGTAATTGGAGATGCCGCTGAACTACACGGCGTAAATACACCGGAAGAATTGGAACTGGCAGAAGAAATTTATAAAAAAAGGATGAGCGGATGCTAGCATTATTTTCAAAAATTTTAATGGTCGGCATTTTGGTAGCAGGTATTTGCTGGGTTATCGCCCTTTTTACCAATGATATTTTCACCGCCGGTTGCACGGATAAATTGCTTCATTGTCTTTCACACGGGGAAGAAAAATGGTATATGCAAATTTTAATCGGAATTAAGTGTGTTTTTCTCAATTTAGGATGTGTCGGACACGAGCTTATTTCCATTTTCAAATAAGGAGGGATAATGACGGTTTTGCTAGCTGATATCGGAGGAACAAATCTTCGTTTTTGGTTTTTAAAAGAAAATGAATTGTCAAATCCGATTTATTATAAAACAAGTGATTATACATCTCTTTTAGAGGTATTAAAAATAACCGTTCAACAAAATGAACTCCCCACAAAAATGATTTTTGGTATAGCAGGCATCATTCAAAACGGAAAAGCAAAACTCACAAATGCCGATTTTGAAATCGATGAAAAAACAATTCAAGAACATTATCCAAATACAAAGATTTTGTTGGTAAACGACTTTGTTTTACAAGGACTGGGGGTTTTAAAAGCAAATACAAAAGAATTGCACCCGTTAACAGAGGCACCAAAAAAAGAAGAAGGAACCAAACTTGTTTTGGGCCCAGGAACAGGTCTCGGCAGTTGTTTTTTAACACCTGCTGGCGATGATTATCTTGTTCTTTCTTCAGAGGCCGGACACACCACTTTATCCCCCATCACTTTAAATCAACAAAAAATTTTGGCAGAAATCACCAAAGACGAATCGCCTGTTTCATTTGAAGATATTTTATCCGGCAGTGGTCTTTTGCGTCTTTATCAAGCGATTTTAAAAATTAATCAACAAGCACCGGACTCCCTCTGGATAAGCGAAACAGAAGAGATGAAAAAATCCTTTGATATCACAGAAACAATTGAAGCAGATATCTTTCCGCTCAGACCCCAAGAAATCACCCTTCTTGCCCAAAGAAATGATGAAATCGCTCTGCTCACATTTTGGTATTTCTTTGAATTTTTGGGTATTTATACAGCCAACCTTTCTTTGACACTCAAAACAACGGGAGGCGCCTATTTAGTCGGCAATTTGTTAAATCAACCGGTGATTCGATCACTTCTTTTTAAATCAGGTTTTAAAAAATATTTTTATCACAAAGGCGTGTTTTCTTCCTTTTTGAAAAATATACCTGTTTTCCTGGTTGAACAGAGAGAAATTCAAATAAACGGCCTTATTCACTTGGCAAAAAATGTATAAAAATAAGTAAATTATAAAAAAAATGCTTTTATTATAAAAAAAAGCTTGCACTTTTATTTTTTTTCTGTTATTAATTATAGCACGCCTTGGGGGTGTAGCTCAGTTGGTTAGAGCGTCTGCCTGTCACGCAGAAGGCCGAGGGTTCGAGCCCCTTCACTCCCGCCATTTAAAGACCGCATTCGCGGTCTTTTTTTTATGCTTGAAGTACCTTTCACCCACGGGTTCTTGCCCAATTCCAACTATCAACTCATCAGTTTAAATGGTTTAAAATCTCTGAACCGCAAAATTTTCCTGTTTGCGTTTTTGTGCTTAGTTCGGAAAAATAAGAAAAGACCAGTAACCACAGGCAATAAAAATATCAAGACCACAATTAACTCGGAAAACCTTCTCGATACTCATATTCAATATTTTTTGAAGAATTAGGCTTCAAAAACGCATTCATTTTTTGAGCTTTTTCTCTTCTGGAAGAAATCCAAAAATTTGATGGCGTACTTTCTAACTCAATCTGTTTTGTTTTAGTTTTTAAAACAAGATTATAGGTGTAACTTCTCCCCTCTGAACTTTTAGACACTCTTTCTTTTAAATACATATAGTCAATTTCAGAAAGAGGAATTTTATGGACAGATTGGTATTTAAATTCTTTTATATCAAATAGTTGTATCTCACAACGGTTGCTTATATGGTTACAGGTCATTTTGTGATGTCTTGTTTCTTTATAAAATACAGAGACTGAAATTAATGTCCAACATATAAAAAAGAACCTTATCAAAAAACAAAAGAATAATGGAGGTCTTGGAAAATCATCGAGATTTTGTTGTTCTGAAATTGATATATACAAATACAGTAAACTGTTTATTTTTATTGTCAAGATGATTATTATTTTACAAGTGCTAAAAATACTTAACACTAATTAAAAATCAACTCGTACTTTAAATGATTATTCCCAAGAGTAACAAAAAAAATACTTTTTGTGTTTTAACACCTTAAAATAATTTTAATTAACTTGAAAGACACTTTCCGTTATATCGGATTTTTGAACCTTAATGGTTTTTAAATATTCCATAATCTGTTCGTCATTATTAAGTGCCGCAATTGAAAAAATGTTTTCACCGTAAAAATTTGAAATTTCGATATGAATCCCCGGTTGATGCAACAAAAATTTCATCAATTCATACCGATTATTTTCAACCGCACACAAAAGCGCCGTATTTCCGAACGTATCTTGTGCATTAATGTCACAACCAACTTCAAGAAGGAATTTAACCACATCTAAAGAGCCATGTTCAGCGGCATAAACCAAAATGGGTTTGGCCAATTTACGTTCCGTTTCCTCATCCATTTCAACAAAAAAGATACGTTTCACATCCAAGAGAAGAGAACAATCTTGAAGTTCAATCAAATCCCCCGCATCGATTGCACTTTGAATCCGATGCGCCATCAAAACCTGAATATTATCTCTGTCAATTTCTTCTTCAATCATCTTTCATCAACCCCTTTTTGTTCTTCCCCATTCAAATATAAGTATATATCAAATTATCAAAAATGTCAAATAGTAAAAAAAAGAAAGCCCAGAAAACAGCCTTTTTCTTAAGAGAATTTTTTTATTGACAAAGTGTTTTTTTTATTTTACAGTAAGAACAAAAGTAGAATATCTTAACTTCGGAGGGCTTTTTATGTTAACTCAAAAACAATATTTACTTTTAACATATATCAACGACACAATCAAAGAAAAAGGCGTTTGCCCTTCGTTTGATGAAATGAAAGAAAAACTCAATCTGCACTCAAAATCTGGTGTGCACCGCATTATCAATGCCTTGGAACAAAGAAAATTCATTAAACGCGCTCCCAATCGAGCCCGGGCGATTGAAGTTTTGATGTTACCAGCTGAAAAATATGTTGCTCCTGTCAAAGTGATGGGAAAAAACAAAACAAAGGGATTTTCGCAATCCGTTTATAACGTTGTAAATGATAATTCAATTGAAATTCCCCTTTTTGGAAAAATCGCAGCCGGCGTTCCGATTGAAGCGATCAGAAATCCAAATGATATGGTAACCGTCCCGTCCCACATGATGGGAGCCGGTGAGCATTACGCCCTTAAAATTGAAGGTGATTCAATGATCAATGCTGGCATTATGGATGGAGATACCGTCATCATCAAAAGAGCTGATTATGCTCCAAACGGTTCCATTGTCGTTGCACTGGTTGACGGATTTGAAGCCACATTAAAACGCATTCAGGTAAAAGGCAGACAAGTAACCCTTATCCCGGAAAATCCGGCTTATGAACCAAGAACGCTTGACATCACTCGAGTTGAAGTTCAAGGACTATTGGTTGGACTGATGAGGGCTTATCATTAAAAAGTTAAAGAGCGGCAACTCCCCCAAAAATGTGAAACATTCCTGTCGCTCTTTTTTTTGAAAATTTTCAAGAATCAGCAATTTTAAAATAATGATTATTTTTCAAATGGTTATGAAATACAAAAATCAAGATTTGCGAATCTCATTACGAATTTGTTAATTTTTCACAAAAAAGGATATTTTTGACCTGTTTTTTGATAAAAAAAGTAAAAAATTTTTTTTCTGATAAACGCCTTTTTTGTACACAAGATAAAAACAATTCTTTTTTACAATTTTACAACATATTG
>JAZNVO010000016.1:0-5789 GCA_045592885.1 Alphaproteobacteria bacterium | reverse complement strand
CCTTGCAAAAACCGTTAAAGAAAAAGAAAATCCGGTAAAGCAAGAAAAAAAGGCAAGCAAGAAACTAACACAGGTTAAAGAATTTCTTAAAACCCTTCCTAAAATACCGAAATTAAATATTTCAAAAAAAATGACCCAAATTTCGATTCCAAGCACTCAGAAAATTAAAAAAGCCCTTGATACGATTCAAAAGATTTTGTCTGAAGAAGAACAAAAAGGTTTATATAATCTTGAAAGGCAGTTAATGGGGCCGACTTCGTTACTGGAAAGCACCCTATTTTCAGTTGATGATCACAACTATGTTCACAGCTGTCCGCATGACTGTTTTTATTTTTGCACGGCAGATGCTCTTACCATCGGTTACGGTCTTAAAATTGAATTTGATAAAGAAAAAATAGCCCCCGAAGGCATCAAAGCCCTTCAATCTTTAACTCTTTTATCAAATGGTCGTGCTTTAACATTGGATGAAAAAATCCAACTGGCATACAACTGTGTCAAAAGAAAAAAAGAATATAACAAAAATAATACACCTCATCTGAAAAAGTTGCGTTTTGAAAAACAAAAAGAAATTTTATTTCCAAACGGTGCCCCTACTCTTTCACAAGAAAATGCCTTGCAGGCCTCTCAAATCGAATTTAGCGAAAAAAGAGAAAAGCTTTTAAAACGAAATCCTTTTTTGGCTGACTCTTATTTTTCTCAAGCCCTTGGAACCGATCTTGCTTTTCAGCACGGCAATACCGGCGTAACTTCTAGATCATATTATAAAAATGCAAAAAAAGGTGTCTTATTAAGCCATATTTCAGATGGTAAGAATGACCGATTAAAAGTCAGAAAATTATTGTGTCTTTTGGCATATAAATACCGACAAAACAGATTGAAACAAAAATCCGAGTTTATGAGTAAAGAAGAACAAAACGCCTTCACTCTTTTTGCCATACAAGAATATTTTTCCTCGTTTAAAGAGGATATCTTGGCCCGCAATCCATACAGTATTTTATTAATGGAAAAATATATGACTCTCGTCATGATGCAAAATAAACGCAGTGAGCAAAATCGAGAATTGAATAACACCGAAATTAATGAATGTGTTCAAAAGGCAAGAACACTTGTTTATGATGAATTATTCTTTTCTCCGACCATTCAACAATTACCAAGAAAACTTCAACCCATAACAATGGTAGATGCCGTTCTAACAGCTCATAAACAACTCAATCATTCAAGAAAATCGACAACCCTTTCCCTTACTCCGACTATTTTTATGAATCAGATTTTAACAACAACGGCTAAAACAAAATTAATTGCTTATAACAAAAAATATAAAACAAATCTATCACTCAAAAAAGATGCCGCCATTCGGCATAAAATTGTTAACGCCTCAAGTGGCAAAAATTAAATGTTAAGGATAAAAAAGATGAATTTAGAAAACAAAACGATTTTAACAGGGATCAAACCAACCGGAACTTTACATATCGGAAATTATTTCGGGGCGATTAAACCAATGATTGAGCTTGGCAAAAAATCAACTGAACATAATGCAAAACATATTATGTTCATTGCCGATTATCACGCCATTAATGCCATTAAAGATCCCGTTTTTTTAGCACGAACAACCAAAGAATTGGCTGCCGCTTATTTGGCCTGTGGATTGGATCCGAATACTTCTGTTTTTTATAAACAATCGGATATTCCTGAAATTTTTGAACTCACAACTATTTTGATGGCCTATACACCGAAAGGATTTATGAATAAGGCTCATGCTTATAAGGCTGCCGTTGATAAAAACATCATCAAAAACGAACCGCAAGATGCCGGAATTAACATGGGATTATACACCTATCCCGTTTTGATGGCTGCCGATATTTTAGGGTATGACAGCGACATTGTTCCGGTTGGGAAAGATCAGGTTCAACACGTTGAAATTGCCGCTGATATTGCCGGTGCCATCAATGCGGTTCATGACGCTCAAGTGCTCAAAATTCCGACAAGTTTTTTAAAAGAAGAAACTCAAACAATTCCCGGAACAGACGGCCAAAAAATGAGCAAAAGTTATAACAACGTTATCCCTTTGTTTGGAACGGATGCTGAACTTAAAAAAGCCGTTATGGGCATCAAAACCGACTGTCAAGACATTAATGCTCCCAAAAATCCGGATAATATTTTGCTTTACCATATTGCTCGCGGTATTGCCTCAACAACTGTATTAGCAGAAATTAAAGAAGGTCTTGAAAAAGGCGGTATGGGATATGGCACAATCAAAAAAATGTTATTACAATCCATCATAGATGAGATGGGAGAAAAGCGTGAAAAATACAATTATTATATGTCCCATTTTGATGAAGTAGAAGATATGTTAAATGAGGGAGCAAAAAAAGCAAGACTCATTTCCGGACAAGTTTTAAATCGCGTAAAAGACCATATTTTTAACAGAAAATAAGGAGATTTCAGATGAAAAACCTTTTATTCTTATCCGTTTTCTTTTTGTCACTTCCGGCTTTTGCAGAAATTGAAAATATTGCCGTTGTCGGATCGGACAATACCCATTTTAACAGCACTTATTCCAAAAATGCTTCACAGTTGGCAACCTCTCTTATTTCACAAAAAAAGAAGGTGTTATGTGTTGGAACAGGGATGGGTCCTGCCGGTGCTTTTTTGAAAACAATGGATAATAAAAAAGGGGATTTCATCGCTGTTTCCTATCAAGGAATAGATGAAACAAATTGCCCAAAAAATCATCCTTGCCAAACGATTGCCATTCAACAAAAAGCAAGTGTAAAAGAGCAAGCCGATTTCTTCATCACTCAATCAGATGCTTTGGTTTTATTACCGGGAGGGTTTGAAATTATGTATATTTTCAATTATTTGGAAACATTAATTCAAGATCGCAAAATCCCGTATAAACCGGTTGTTTTCTTAAATACAAATCATTTTTGGGATCGGGCAAATGAAATGCTGACAGAAATGAAACGACAAAATATTTTATCAAAAGAAATTTTGGAAACAATCGCTTTTGAAAACAAACCGAACAATGTTTTAAAAACAATTGAAAAACTCCAAAAAAACATTGAAAAAATACAAAGAGACGGAAAATAAAAAAAAAGACTCCTTTAAAGAGTCTTTTTTTTTAAAAGAAACGACCCAAAATACCAGGGGCAATACTTGAAAGAGGCTTAAATGAAACAACCGGGTTCGCTGCCGTTCCGGTCAATTCATATTTAACCCCCATTAATCCGCCCCCTTTTCCATCTTTAAATAAATGACCGATAACCGGAATTCGCCCCGGCAATGAATTGATAATATACGCCGGAATCACAGATCCCGAAAGCTCCAATGAAGATAAAGCTGCTCTGCCGGAAAAAGTGATCCCTAAAACAGTTCCATATGTTACCCCATCTTTGACAAATAAAGTAAAGTTCGGTGATAATTCAAAAGCAGCTTCACCATTTGAAAAACTCAAATCATTTCCTTGTATGGCATCCCAAATTCCCAAAATTGTCACGGCTTGCATCACAAATCCAGGTTCCTTTAATTTGATATTCTTTAATTCCATATTTCCGGAAAATCCGCCATTTTGTAAAACACGCCCCTTGATTTTAGCCTCGCCCTTTTCAAATTGATCGGAAAATCCCAATCTGTTCAACAAATCTCCAACATCATTTGCCAAGGCATCAAGACGCCCATCCTTCGGTGTATAATTGATTGAAACAGGCTCTCTGCCACGAGCAAAGAAAAACAAATTTTGCCATAAAGAGCCGTTACGATAAGCTTGTAAAGCCACTTGTTTCAACGGAGCGTTTTCCTTGATTGTTAAAGAATCCAAATGCACATCCAAATAAATTTCGGCAAGATTATTTCCACCAATCGGCGTCATTTTCAATTCCGGTTTCGGATCCGGTTGCGCATTTTTAAGAAGAGGAAAATCTTTTAATCCGCTTATATTTAATTTTGATCCGGAAATGCTGGCTTTAAAAAATTCTTTTTCATAATATTCAATCGTTCCTTTAAAATCAGAATCAACTGTTTTTCCTTTTTCAATGTTCAAACTCAACCCATGACCTTTTAAGAAAACGTCTCCTTTCAAATGAGCCGAATCATCGGCTTGATAGTCAAATAAAATCTTTGACAACCATCCCGCCGAATCTATTGAAAATTTGCTGTTTATTTGAGCCTTTGTTCCAAAATTTTTGAAATACGTCAACGGATTAAAAACAACTGTTGACTCCGTTAAATCTCCATTTAAGTCAAATTGATAAATACCATTCATGTCTTTTTGTATCAAAGCATTCAAATAAATCGGACCTTGAATGAATGTCGAAATATCTTTATAGTAAGCCGCCAAAATATTTTCATTTACCAATCCTTTTATTTCATATTTGCTTTGAAGAGGCAATTGTTTCGTCGGCGCAAAAAACTCTTCCCATTTTACTTGAATAGGTGTTTCCAAAGCATACGCTTCTCCTTTCAAAGAAAGTTTTTCATTATCAACCGTCAAACCAAAATTAGCTTTATTTAAACCAATATCCGTTCCGGGGATTAAAACCCTCCCCTCCTTCAAAGAGGCCTTCACATCCACTTTAATATCCGCCGGTTTCAAATTTTCTGTCAACGGAAATTGCAACAAAACTTCACCAACGGCAGGACCTGAAACCTGATTAGGTTTGATACCAAACGAATCAAGTAAATTCAAAGGTTCTTGCTCAATTACAGAAAGCATTTGATTGACAGGTCCCAAAACTTTTAGTTCAATCTTGGCATTTGAAACTTCATCTAAAAGTTCCGTCAAATACACATTGCCGACTTCCAATCGAACATCTTTCATATTCCCTTCTGTTGCAAAAATTTCAACCCGATCCGGATAGAGCATCACTTTTCCGCCTGCTTTTTCAACAGCCGGTAGCGGTGATAAATAATGAACATCAATTCCTTTAAAAGTAACATCTCCAATCAAATCCGAAATTTCACTTCCCGTAAAATAAAGCGTGAACAAGGCCGTTGTCAAAGAACCGTTTTTCAAATTTTTCTTAACCCAAGCATGAGCATCCGGTCCCAAATAAGAAGGCCATACAACAGAAATTTGCTCCGTTGGAATTTGATTTAAACGCGCATTAATCGTTGTTGAAATCTTATTCAAATCATTCGAATTTAAAAATGAGCCGATCCCGTTAATAACAATATCAACGTCGGCACTTAATCCCGTTGTCAATTCAACATCAACCGGTCGAATGAAAAGTTGTTCCAATTGATCCCCAAAAACACCTTGTGCTGTTATTTTTTTAACAGGATAAACAATATCCAAAGGATGAGGCAGATAAATACTTCCGTTTCCGCTTGTTTCAACGTTAAAGGTTAATTTTTGAACCATTTCTTTAAAGGATGCATTTTTTCTTTGAAATGAAATATCCCCTTCAACAGTTCCTTTAAGCGTGACCTTAAATCCTTTAAAAATATCAATCGCCCGTCCCATTTCATCTAATTTCAAATTATCAAAATTTGCCTGAAAAGAAAGTGTTTTTGACGGAACATTTAAAAGACCGTCAGCAACCAATATCATCGGCTTTTTCTTATCCACAATCATTTGCCCGACAGATGATATTTCATACTTATAAAACCGGTGTCTTTTTAATGTTAAATTTAAATTTTGAAATTCAAAGTGCTTACCTTCTTTTAAATCATTCACAATGACTGTGGAATTTTTAAGTGTAAAACGGCGCAATTTTGAAAGATAAGAAAGAGACTTAAGAATATCATTGATAATAATTCTTTGATTTTGAACAAAAATATCTTTTTTATCT
>JAZNVO010000015.1:0-3841 GCA_045592885.1 Alphaproteobacteria bacterium | reverse complement strand
GAAAACGACCGTTAAATTTCCGGTTTTTCTTCTTCAAAAACAGTTAACAAAAGGAAAAACCATGTAAACATTTTTTATTTTAAAGGAGGCATCCCATGACAAATTATTCAAGAACAACTTTAAGAGAACTCAAAAAACGATACTTAAACATACTCAAAAAATGCCTTCTTGCGAACCTGCTTGCTTTTTCATTTGTTATGCCGAGTATGGCGGAGGAAACTTTACCCACAGGTTCTTTGGGAAAAATATATCGTGGAGGGGGAATATTTATTTTGGAAGAAGTAATTGACAATGCACTCATAAGTGAAAATGGAAAAAAAATCTACAATATTTCAACAGATGATTTTTTATCAGTTAGTTCAACATCAATGGGTGATAAAGGGAATAGTCAAACAATAATTATTGGAACATCAAATTTAGAGAATGGCATAGACAGATATATTATTGATGGAGGGAGGAATTATAATGAAGATGGAACATTAAATAATACAGGTTATACTCTTTTTCTTATGGCTGGAAATGATTTTGGAACCTTGTTAATTAAAAATTTAACTATAAAAAATGCATCTGAGGTTAGTCTTAGTAGGGGTAAAAATTATATTCACACGTATGAAAATTTGTTAATTAAAAACAGTGGAGGTATTCTTAATGGATCAACTGCAAATTTAAAAAATGTTACAATATGGGGAGCTCATAGTCGGGCATTTAGTATGGTATATAATACTGCAGTAGCTACTCTAGAAAATGTTAATTTTTTGAGTAATAAAAAAGGCGCGATTAGTAATTTTTCTAATATAACAATTAATGGTATCTCGAATTTTAAAAATAATATAACGGAGAATGGTAATGATGGAGCCGCTATTGCAAATGGAAATAGTGGAAAATTAACAATAGAAACAGTTAATTTTATCGGTAATATTACTAAGGGGACTCATGGTGGGGCAATAAGTTCTTTCCAGTCCGGATTAATCAGTTTTAATGGACAAAGTTTTTTTGAAGGAAATAAATTATTAAAAGAACAAATAGGACAAGGAGGGGCTATCTATAATGCGTATGGTTCAAATATACAATTTAACGCTCCAGCAATATTTATTTCTAATTTCTCAATGCATGATGGTGGAGCTATTTTTAATGAACATTCTGGAAAAATAGTATTTAATGATGAATTTTATTTTATCAAGAATAATGCTAAATATAGGGGAGATGATATTTTAAATAGATATTCTGGCAGTGTTATTAATTTTTCCCATGGATTGGATGACAAAGGAAAAAAATTAATTGGTGTTATTGATACGGGTATTTTTAATAGCTTATCTGATATAAATAAAACAGGGAAAGGCACCCTTATTTTTGGTGATTTGAGTGTGAACTGGAGTGATGGTAGATTTAATCAAACAGAGGGAACAACAATATCTAAAAATAATAATTTTTTAAATGGAACAAATCTTATCAACGGCGGAACGCTCAGTGTTCATGGAGGAGTGCCAACGTTTACGGTAACATTGGGGAATGTGACAGATGATGAAGGAAACAAAACCGCATCAGGGACATTTGAATTGCAAAGTAACGTGAATGAGGGACTGAATATCAGCGCGGTGACTGATAAGATTAAAGTAGCTGAAGATGCAACGGGAACTAAAATCATTTTGGGTGCCTATCGGGATGTTGAAAAAACGGCGCATGAAAATTTGATTAAGGATAAAACAGTTAAGATAACCAATGAAGATGGAACGGTAATAGAGCGCTCATTGGAAACAGTGGAGTATGTTGATGAAAATGGGGAAAAGCAAGAATATGATGTTGTTGCCGGTTTGTTTAATACAACAACGCTTGGAACAGCAAATGCAAAATATCATTTAGATAAAGATGTAGGGACAGAAGGAAACACTATTTCTTTTGAAAACGCTGATGTTACATTTGGATTAAATGAATATAAAAACGGCACTTATGAATTAACAAACAGCGCTGTTATCAACTTGCAAAATGATAAGATTGAAGAAACAAATGTCACATTTGCCGATTTAGATGGGAGTGGGGCAACACTTGGCATTGATATTGAACTCTTGAAAGATTCGGAAGGAAAAACGCAATTAACAGCGGATAGATTGAACCTTACTTCTGATGGTGAAGGGTACAAGTTTGCAGGTGTTTCTTTTAACACACCGATGGATGGTCAAGCCTTGTTAGATGAGATTTTATTAGGTTTAATGATTGGACAAGATGGCACCATCACACCAAGCATTAAGCATACGGTTCAAGTGTTGGGTGGTAATGCCATCTTTATGGGTCGTAAAGAGGCAACACTCAGCACCGCATCACCTTATGTTTATGAGGTGGCAACCAAAGGTCAAGACTTAACCGTGAGTGCAGATGTTCTTAAAGGTTCAGCCCTTGAATATCTGAACGATACGGATACAGATGTGACATTACAAATAGCGGAAAAAGGGGCAACAGATTATACCGTTACCGCGGATTTATCATCCATGGGGGTAGGGAAAAAACAAATCCTTGGGTTCAGCAATGTTGCAACTGATAGCGTCATTAATGCAGCTGGAAAAGACTTGTTTACATTGGATAAAGCGGACACAGAACTTGAGATGAAAGACTTAATAATCACTGAGGCGGGAGTAGTCATTGACAATCAAAAGGGTAAAGTGAACCTTGAAAATGTTGTCATTAAAGAAACAGTTGGTGATACAGCACTTAAGAATGGGGCAACCTTAACCCTCAAAGATGTGTCGGTTGACAAAGGGGTTGTAAACTCTGGCAAACTCACTATGAGTGGTAATAACGCATTAACCACTCTCACAAACAATGGGGAAACAATGGTTGAAGGGGGCAAGTTGTCTGTGACCACTTTGGGTGGAAATGGCACGCTCACGATGAATGGTGCAGAACTTGATTCAACGAATATTGCAACCAACAACACCATTGTGTCTAATGGGATGACTGTGTCGGATAGATTGAGCACTTTAGGTGTCAAATCATTAGAGGTAAAAGACGGGACAACGCTTGACTTGAACCTTGCAATGACAACGGCTGACAAGATTAAGAATGAGGGGGATATGATAGCCAACAAAGACCTCGCAGTTGGTGCTTTGGAAGGCACAGGCACATTAACCGTTAATAATGCAACCTTTGATGTGGCGGATAAGTTTAAAACCACAAATAAGGTTGTGTCAAATAACATGGTCATTGGCGACAATGTTACAAGCGAAATTCACTTTGCCGACCTTGAAATTAAAGATAACACAACGCTTGATATCGGGACAAGGGAAGTGACCGCAAAAGAGGTCAAAGTTGGCGATAAAGCAACGCTTCAAGTGACCTTGAATAATCTTGATGAACATGGCACCATGAAGGCTGATAAGATTGAGGCGGGCGCTGGGGCAGGGGTGCACCTTGTCTTGGGCGAGAAGTTTGAAGGTGGTGTGTTTGATGTGTTTAAAGGCACAAAAGGCGCCGGCGATTTAGAGGTTAAACACAATAATCTTTATAACGTTATCGAAGTGGAAGAGGGTAAATATTCCTTTATGACGAAGGACACGGAAGCCTTGCAAGAATCCTTGGGCGCCACGAAAGAAGAAGTAAGCGTTGCCGATGCTATGACAAAAGGCACGTCAACGAACGAAGCTTTTAACAAGATGCAAAGTGAAATGTTAATTGCCTTGCAATCTTTGGAAAGCGAAACGGTAGCGAAGGCCAAAAAAGCCCTGTCCGCCGTTGGGTCCAAAGAACAACCGATTGAACAATCGGTGGCCAGCGAACACTTGGTTGCTTTGCAAAATGTTGTGCAAGCGGAGTTGCATGGCACAACCATTGGTCATTCAGGCGGTGACAT
>JAZNVO010000014.1:0-5440 GCA_045592885.1 Alphaproteobacteria bacterium | reverse complement strand
TACTGGGATTTTAAGGGCGGGATTGCTTGCCTATCAACATGAACTTCTTCAAAATACCAATACTGTTTCGGCGCAATTTGAAACATTGTTGGTGACCCTTGAGCAACTCATTGCTTCAAATGATTCGGTTCAAGAAAAAATTGATGTGTTCAAACGAGATTTTGCATTGAGTTTGAAACATGTTGATGAAAAGGAATTTCGCCAATATATTGAAGAACGTTTACTAAACGGACCTCTTAAACAATATCAAAAAGAGTTGTTTGAAAAATTATATCATTATGAATACGGAAATGATGAGTTGAATGAAGAAATTCAAAATTCATTTGCTCGTATTCAACTTGTTAAAGCGACGGCTCCGTCACTTTTTAATCGGGCAATCGATTTGCTTGATGTGACCCATGAAGATAAAACACCGGCTGATGCAGCACAGGACGTTTTGGATTGTTTCAGAATTTTGCACAAAATACCGGCTTCTCATATTTATGTGATGACAGAAGAGTTTGCAGATACGTCTTATGAAATTGAAGATGAAGAATTGAAAACAAAATTGGAACAGTTTGTTTCTGCACTTGAAAAACACAAAAATAATTATGCATCATTAAGTGACAGAACACCGTTTCAAGAATTCAAAAACATTCTTCAACATGTTCAAAAGTCGAGATTTTCTGTTCTTGAAGAAGCTCCTGTTAAAGAGAAGGAAGTAAAACAAAATCCGTTGCTGGAATTGTTAAATATAGATGTGTTGGATATTTCTTCATCAGCGTCCCAGGATAAAATCGCAAGTGCTTTGATGAAATTGATTGTTGAAGAGGAAGATCAATCTGTTTCAACTTTTGTTGAAGCAAATAAGCCTTTTATTCATCGAACAAATAAAAATGCATTATACCGAAAAATAAAAGCGGATACTTTCTCCTCTCTTTTAAAAGAGGTTTTTGAAAATAAAAAAATAATAGATGGTATTTGCGAAAGATATCCATATTTAACTGATTTTGTGACAAAAATTCAAAAAGGGGAAGAAATTTCCTGTTTAGACGAATTAAACACCGCTTGTGAATATTATACTGAATATGTCAAAACGGGATATGAAGATTTTTTCATTGAGGCCAATCAGGTTTTAAAAGAAATGAGCCCTCAAAATCGCTTGCTTTTAAAAGGATATTTAAAATATGTTTATTCATGTGATCCCAATAACGAAAATATTTCGGAACTCATAGACGGATCATTGGATATTATTTCTGAATTTTCTCGAATTAATGACCTTAAAAAAGTTCAAAAAGAAACAATGCAAGCATTAAACGCTCCTTCAAAAGATGGATCTTCTTTGATTAATCCGACGGCTAGAATTGAATTTGAAAATTGTTTCAAAGACTTTTTGATGGATATGGGAAGTGTTGAAATATATGAAGAATTGAAAGAAAAAACAGTTGCCCTTACAACAGATGATTTGAATATGTTAAAATCATCTGAAGGGGAGTTGGGTGCTTTTATCAAAGATTATATCAGATATCGTTCTCAACGAAAGAAACCGCCATTTTCAACATTGATTGAAAAAGTTTTGAAACGGGATGAGCAAAAAAGAAGAGAACGATTTGAAGAAGCTTTAAACAATTATTTTGAATCGATGGAACGTGCAACGGCCAAAAATGAATTGGCGTTGAGTTATTTGTGTCTTGATCAAAAAGATAAAGATTATTTTCTCAATAAATGGCGGAAAAACGTTCAAGCAAATGAATTGAAACTTTTGTTCTTGGAACCGGAAAGTTCTTTTGAAGCAGCTCTTAAAAAGATTGATTCAAGAATTATTAAAGAAAAGCGCGCAATTTTGAAAACATTTGAAAATCATTTTGATTTAATCGTTGAAAAAGGAAAAGTTGATGAATTGGATGAATTTGTTCGCTTTTTGAATAAGTTAAAAAATATTGATTTGGATATGCTTCAATATGTTGAAAACGAAAATGAAAACGCATCAGCTGTTAGCTTGGTGCAACAGGTGTTAAAGATTAAATCAAAGTCGTGTAAAACACCTGAAAAAGAAATCAAAGATTCTTTGGTGCGTGTTGTGCGCAGAAATCAAGTAGCAAAAAGAATCAAGGAATGTTTTGCCTCTTCGTTGAAAGAAGAAAATAAAGAAAATTTGATTATGGCATTAATGGAAATGGATAAACAAGACGTTGATGCATTTTGCACGGATAATGCAAATACACCACCGTTTAAATTGTTTTTTTCAAAGTTGCGTAAATTGAAAAATAAAGGACAAATCAAAACAAATGAATCTGATATATCTGAATTGATTGACTCAACTGCACGAAGACTTCAGTTTTATAATGATCTTTTTGTGTATTTAGATCGAGATGAACTTAAAAAAGATGATATTACAAGATTAAGTACCATTTGTTTGGATTTGACAGGGCAAGATCAAAAAGAAATTGAAACGGAACAGCCGAATAATATGATTTTCCCTGTTTTGTTTTCAAGGATAAATGATGTCAAAAAAGATGAACAAGGCGAGCAAAAAGCACTGACGGAATATTTGAAAAACAACCGTTGGGAATTAGAATTTTATTTTGCATTTGACAGTTTTCCCCGCGATGAAGATGGTTTTCAACGTGAGCCGGATAAAGAGGCTTTTTCTTCCATTTTGGCAAATACGGGTTTTGATAAAGCATATTATATGTTGTTACAAAAACATCCTGTTAAACCGCGTATTTTGTCTTTGAGTTTGAAGACAAAATGTTTCTTGGAATCTTATTTTTTCACGGTAGATAATCCTAAAGATGAAAAAGCGCAAGAACAATTGAAAAAGATTTCTCTGTTAATGACCAAAATGGATATTGGTTATTTGGCTGGTGGAACAGATGATCCTCGGTTGTTGGAATATTTGGCCTGTTTGATGGCAAATATCAAGATGTCACTTTCACCGGATCAAAAAGAAACGGCTGTGCAATATGCTATTTCAGGGCTTTTCGGAAAAAATAGCGGTGTTTTGCCGATATCCACCGGATTGAGTTTGCCGATTCTTAAAAAAGGCGGAATGGGGCCGAAAGATTAAAAAAAAGACAATTGTTTAACATAAAAAAAGATTGCATCTATGAATAAGAAATTAGTTGCAATCTTTTTTATAAAAAAATTGACATAAAATAAAAAAAAATGTATAATCTTTTTTAAAGTTGAGCTGATTAACGGTATTTTTTGAATTGTTTATTTAAGAATGCATTTGGCTTGAGAGAACCTTATTGAAATACGAGATATTTGGATGTCACTTAAAAAATTGAGTTTTTCACCCGTTTGTGTGCCGTGCAGATATAAAAAAAGCAGTTTGTTTTTTAATGGGAATGGGATTAGGAAAGGAGAAAAATGTTTTATTCATCAAAAATCATCAAAGATAATGAACATTTTTTTAAACTTTATCATTTGACTTTTGAAGAAGAGGGCATGGTTCAATTGTCTTTAAACGGCTCTTCTTTTAAAAGAGTGAATGGTACTGGCGGTCAAAAAGGTGGGATGTTTTTTTGGGCAAATCAAAAAGGAGTTTGTTTTTGGTTAAAGCGGTTTATTGAATGTGAAAAAAGGGCTTATGAAAGCGGAATTTTGTCTGCAAAAAGGGTGCCTGAAAAAGTCTATGTTTTGGAATTCAGGATTCCAAAAAAAGAAGTTTTTTATCCGGATTGGCAAGTTGATTTGGCTTTATGTGGAAATGAATTAATTCCTTTAATTTCAAAGTATTATTATAAATTATTTAAAAAACAACTGTTGACCGAAAAAGAAGCGTCACTTTATTTGAATTGTCCGTTGATGCATGATAAAAAATATTCAAAAAAAATAACGGGGCTTTCTCTTTCAAAGCAAAACTTCAATTTGACTTTAGATCAAGGAAATATGAGTTTTTTAGCGTTAAAAAATAATTCGGCTTATTTTTCGGGAATTATTCAACGGTTACATGATTTTTTGTATTTGAAATCAAAAGGGTATGCGAAAGAATATACTTATTTTTTGAAAAAAATGATGGCTTCAAAAGGGTTGGGGTCATTAAAATATTGTGGAACACACCATATAAAACCTGTCGCCGTTGAAGTTTGGGACAGCCAAACTCAAGCCCTTCTTTTGAGAAGTGAAAAAGTTGACCTTTCGGCAAGAGAGATGATGGCAAGAATCGATACAAAAACGGTTTTATCGGGAAGTTTCAACGAAAAAAATTGATTTTTAAAAATCGGCGTTTCCAAATCGATTAGAAGCAGATTTCCCTTTCAAAAAGGGAAGAATGAGAATCGGTAGAATCAACAATCCCCACCATCCGCTTAGGTTTAAATCATGCAATCGTCTGACGATAATACTTGAAATAATCCATGGCATAAAAACCATAAAATATAACAGATAAATGATATTGATAATCCATACATCATTGAGTGAAAACATAAAAAACGGTAAGAAAAAATAAACAATTAAAATGGTCCAAAATTCCAAAAGATTGGCTCTTGATCGGATGTCAAAAAATTTGTTTCCGAAAAAGCTTGTAAAAATAATATGAATGATTTTTTCTATCATCAGCAATCCTTTTATTGTCTTAAAAAAAGAATATACGTTCTTTAAAGAAAAGTCAAAAAAATAAGCTTTATTCAAAATAAATATTTTTTCATTATATTAATGAGTTTTGACTTTTTATGAAAGCGAATTTTTGTTGACGGTAAAAAAGTTTTTGATTAATGTGGAAAAGTGAAAATTTTATGAGGTGAAAAATGAAGAAAAATATTTTATATATCTTATTTGCTTGTGCTCTTACCACATCTTGTGCAACATCAGAAAGGGACGGAATGAATCTTTCAACAGTTGCAAAAATGAAATCCTGTTTGTCGGAACAAGCCATGCAATCTTTAACAAACGGAACGCTTTATGTGAATGGTATTTCGGCAACAGCTAAAACAATTTCAAACAGCTGTATCAAATCATTGGCGATGGAGCATTTGGGAATTGATGCGCAAACAACTCAAATGGCAACAACGATTTTATCAACATTAAAAGTGGCTAACCCCCAATAATTGATTTTATAAAAAAACACCTCTTATTTTTTTTAGGGGCGTTTTTTGTATCCAGATTGATTTAAAAAAATTTTTATACATTTGTTGACAAAAGATAAAAAAAAGACTATTTTTATATAGTAGTTTTTGTTTTGATGAGGTCTGGGTATGAACCAAAAACGTGGTAAAAAACCTCTTATTTCTGTTATTATGCCGGTTTACAATACAAAAGAAAAGTATCTTCGAGCGGCAATTGAAAGTATTTTAAATCAAACGTTTAGGAAATTTGAATTTATCATTGTTGATGATTGTTCAACAAAGGAAAATACAGAGCAGGTGATTCGATCATATCATGATCCAAGGATTCGTTTTGTAAAGCAAGATAAAAATCAAGGAGATGCCGTTGCCAGAAATAGGGGTATTACAAT
>JAZNVO010000013.1:0-7142 GCA_045592885.1 Alphaproteobacteria bacterium | reverse complement strand
GTTCAAAGCTATTTAAAAGGCGAAGAACGGCGGTTTATGCGCGGGATTAAAAGTTTGTTAAACTCGCAAACCGAACGCGAAGGCACAAGGATTTTCGGCCGGTTTTATAGTTTCAAAAACATTATCAAAACATTTTTAAATCATTTAAAAACGGAGGCTGAAGCAAGGTTAAATGCCCCTATTGAAGATGTTGTTTTAGGGCGCCCCGTTCATTTTTGCGATAATGAAAAAGAAGATAAAGCGGCCGAAGAGTGCTTAAAGAAAATTGCCTTGGAGCTGGGGTTTAAAAATGTTTCTTTTCAATATGAACCGGTGGCCGCGGCCTTTTCGCATGAACAAGAAATTCAAAAAGAAGAGCTGGCTCTTATTGCCGATTTAGGAGGCGGAACAAGCGATTTTTCCGTTATCCGATTGGTGCCGAACGCTTTAAAAAAACAAGATAGATCCCAAGATATTTTATCAAATGACAGCGTTCATTTGGCCGGCACCGATTTGGACCGTGATACGGCCTATACGCTTTTAATGCCCCATTTTGGCAAAAACAGTTTAAGGAAAAACGGCCTTGCCATTCCCTATGTTTATTTTAATGATGTGTGCGAATGGCACAAAATTCAATCGTTATATACCCCGAATATGCAAGAAAATTGCCTACAATTGCTTCAAGATGTGAACAACAAAGAATTGTTTCAAAGGTATGTTTCCATGATTCAAAAAGAGCTGGGGCATTATATGTTATTTGAAACGGAAAAAGCGAAAATCGAGCTTTCCTCAAGCCCTAAAGCCACCTTAAACTTCACGCCGATTGAAAAGGATTTTATGATTTTTCTTTCAAAAGAAGAATTTTTGAGCGCCACGCTTAAAACAAGGGATAAAATCATTCAAAAAGCAAAAGAGACCATTTTGAATGCCGGCATAGCCCCAAAAAAAATTAACAGCCTTATTTTCACCGGCGGGACCAGCCTTGTCCCTTCCCTTTCAAAAGGAATCAAAGACTTATGCCCGAATGCTGTCGTTCAAAATATCAGCACCTATGCTTCGGTCGGCAACGGATTGGCGATTGAGGCTTATCGAAGATATGGCAGATAAAAAACTTTTTTTTTGATATTTTTCAAACACCACGCTTAAAGCTCAAGAAAATCAGGCGTTTTGTTTGTTATTCAAAAAAGAAGCCAACGCAGCAGTTTCATTTTCATCCGTTGAAGAGGTCAATGAAGCGCCATTTTGACTCAAAGCGGATAACAAACCGCCCTCCTCTTGATTTTCAACTGCAAGAGGCAAAGAAGAGGCTTGAGGTTTTTCTTCTGTTCCACTCAAGTTTTCAAGATTATTTAAAATGGCAGGTGTTTCTTGCAAATCTTGAGTTTCTTTTTCTTTAGTTGTTGTTGAGGCAGAAGCAAGGTCAGAGGAATTCTCCTCTCGCTTCATCTCCTCTTGAGGGGTTAAATCCATTGAAGGAAGAGCCATTTCTCTTTCAGCCCCTTCTTCCATCCGAGCGGTAATTTCATCAAAAGAAGGAAGTGAAGCCCCCTCTTGTGAAACAAAAGAAGACGGTTGACTTAAAGAATCCGTTTCAAGATCAAGCGTCTTTTCATCTTCTTTTAAAGGAGGCATCAACAAACTGCCGTCCCCTTGAGTGAGTCCCCCCAAACCGTGTTCTTCAAAATCAGTCATTATCTCTTCAAAGAAAGTGGGCGAATCAATTTCCGGCGTTTTATTCGTTCTTTGCCCGTTTTCAAAAACAATTTTTCTTTCCTCTTGCAGGGGCAAATGATATGTCCAGGTACCGTCTTTTTGATAATTTTTCACCGGACCGGAAGCTCGAATGCGCCCTTGTGGCCCATAACAAACCAAAGTGCCGTTTCCGTTTTTATCCGTCACCATATAAGAAGAACAGCTTCCGTCTTTGCGATAAGTTGTTTTGACTTCTTTTGCTCCCGCAACAGTATGAGCTTTCACTTTGTTCGGATCAGATTCATAATAATCAAGATATTGCGATAAAGTGGACATTTCAACTGATTTGCTCACCACCTGACCGGTTGTGTTTTTGATCACTTTTGTTTCATCAACAACTTCTTCATATAGAGTGCCATCCGAATGAAAAGAGCGATAAGCCACCTCTTGCGGAGGGGTTTTGTCCGTTGCCGACTGATACTTATACGCTGAACGAATTTTATTTTTATCCCAATAAGTCAAACGGGTTTCTGTGCCGTCTTCGGTGTTCACAATCACACGATTGGCTAACTCTTGCTTTTCATTAAAGTTATCAATACTGATTAACCCGCCTTCATCCGAATAATGATAATGACTTGTTTCTTTTCCCGTTGAAGAATATTGAATCCAGTTCCCGATTGCAGAGCCGTCAGGGCTGATTTGCCCTTCATCGGTGATTAAACCCGTTTTGGAAGACAAATAAACCTGATAAATGCCCGTTTTTGTTTCATACTCATAAATATTTGAATCTTCCGGATGAGGGGTATATCCCTCTTTTTTCAAATCCGAAATCGGATTTTTCATTTCACCGCCCTGCCCGTCATAAAATGAAACGATTTCTTTGCCATCGATGGTTTGAACCCAGCGACCGATTTTTTCTCCTTTTTCAGTTGTATAACCATAAGATTGGATTTTTCCTTTTTCATAACAGGTGGTTTGATAAAGAGGTGGTTGAAGCGAAGAATCCCGTTTTTCTTCTTTAAGCGTTTCCCCCGTCTCTAAAGATTTTTGAGTGATTGAGGAAATTTCCCCTTCCTCATATGAATATTCATATTTAAACCCCTCTGAAATAAACATGGATTGACCAACGGGTTTGCCATCTTTCATCTGATAAAATTCAACAATTTCCCCCTCTTTAGAAACGGTTTGACTTAAATAAGTGTCTTTATTTTCATATTCAACAATGGTTTTTGACCCATCTTGCAGGTTATAATTGATTTGTTTTTTAAGTTCCCCGTTTTGATAAAGACTTCTATTCGAAACCACAAGCTGACCGGTTTTTTCATCTTTTGCATATTGTCGTTGCACCCCATGCAATTGGCCATGGAGATACTCATTTTTTTTAATCATCTGTTGGTCTGCATTATAATAAACTTCAGCACCATCAAGCAACCCTTCTTCATCCCGATTGGCAACATAAGACATATGCCCGTTTGGATGAAGCACAAATTCAAGCCCGGCTCTTGAAGAAGCATCCTTCACCTGTCCGTTTTGTTTTTTTTCATATTCGGATAACCCTTCTTCCATAAAGGAAAGATCTTTTAAAACAGGATAACGATCTTCAAAATAGTTTAGAACGGTTGTAACTTGCCTTTGTTGATCTTCAGAAAGGCCGATATCCTCTTCACTTAACAATCCTTTCGAAAAATCAGCCCCTTGTTTGTTATAAGATTGGCGCCAACCAGTGATATTTTCCAAATCTTTTTCAGATAACTCAATATTCAAATCAAGCGCCGTATGCATTGTATCAAGCCCGTCTTGTTGCATCAACAAAGAAATGTTTTTGCCAATGGCATTTTCAGAGGCAAGCCCTTTGATATAATCCGCACGGGCTTGTCTTTTTTGTTCATCCGTCAAATTGTCAGCATAGGGAATATCTTCATCTTTTAAACTTTCTTCAAGCGCTTTTTGCTCATTTTCAAGCAATCTATGAAAATATGACTCAGGGTCAGCTTCACATAAATTAGTCACCGAAATGGCTTCAGCTTCATTTAATTTGTTCCCGATCCTCGTTAATTCTCCCACTTCTTCATTCAACCATAAATCTTTTGAAAATTGTTCGATATGAAGTAATTCATGATAAACCGTTCCGGAAATATCATCCGAAGAAGAGTCAGGAGCCTTTACCATCACCCGACCTTCAAGGAACAAGGCCATCCCATAAGAGGCCTCGGATTCAAGAGTTGCCAAATCCTCCGGTGTGGCCGTGATACTGATTTTTTTGTTATGATCGATTTTGTCACGGATTAAGCGCCGTAAAAAAGGTTTTTCTTCGGCTTGTTTTAAAAGATCCGCTTTGATTTTTTCTTGCGCTTTAGAAGGCATATATGAAAAATCAAGCAGTCCGAAATACTTTTCAATTTCAGCATCAGAAAGCTCATCATATCTTGAATTTTTTAATAACATTGCCTTCACCCCACATAAAAAAATTTTTATCCCTTTTTTAAGTATAGCACAATTTTGAAAAAAAATATAATATATTTTTTATTCTTGACCTTTTTTATGATTTTAGGAATAATAAAAAAAAACAAGAAAAAAAGGAGGCATGAATGAAATATACACTTGTTTATGATAATGTTCCGGAACTTTTGATTGACAAAGTCAACAAGCTCATTCAACAAGGATGGGAACCGATGGGCGGGCTTGCCGTTTCGCGTCATGAAACAGAAGAAATTTTTTATCAAGCAATGACGAAAAATTGCCCGAGTGCGCCCAAAAAGAAGAAAAAAGAATAAATAAAACAAAAAGGCCTCTTTTTTTAAGGGGCCTTTTCTTATGATGATGAAAAAATCTGTTCCGGCAAAAATTATTTCAATTTTTTAATCACCTTTGCCGGCACACCGACAGCCAACGAATTGGCAGGGATATTTTTTGTGACCACACTTCCTGCCCCGATAACGGCATTTTTGCCGATTTTAACACCTTTCAAAATCGTGACATTCGCACCGATAAAAACATTATCGCCGATTTCAATCGGTTGAACAAATTGCCAACCTTCCTTTCTTTTTAAAGCATCTAACGGGTGATCCGCCGTATAAATCCCCACATAAGGGCCAACAATCACATCATTGCCGATTTTAACCTGTCCGCCATCACCAATCGATAAATGATGATTAAAATAACAATTTTTTCCAATTTCGGTGAACAGGCCATAATCCACGTTTAAGGGAAATTCAAACCACGTGTTCGAGCCCAATTTTTTAAAAACATGAGGCAACACCTCTTTATGAACTTTTTCTCTGTTTGAGGGCGGGGCTTGATTGATTTTTGAAAGATATTCGGCGCATTTTTCCTTTAAAAACAACAAATCATCCTCATTGCCTTTATAAAATTCGTTTGGTTCTAAAATCATTTTTCCTCCGATATAAAAAAAGCACTTATCAAAATGCGCTTTTATTCTTGATTATTCTTTCACCCGTTCAACAGAGGGAACCGGATAAATATCAACGAGATTTTCTCTCCATTTTGAAATGGGCATTCGTCTTCTTTCCGGCAAAAGCGAAATAACCGATGTCCGGTCTTCAACATATTTATATCCCACATACTCAGCCGTATGCGCCGTTTGATCCGTATTGATATAATAATAAGCCTTGTTATCCGATATATCCGGCAAATCAATAAAAATCAATTCACCTTTTTTATCAAGATCGGCCGGGGCCAATTGTTGTGATTTTGAAACACACCCTGATAAAACAAGCGATGATAAGGCGCTTAAAGCCATCAATTCTTTTTTCATTTTATACTCCGTTTATTGTAAAAACCAAGAAAATACCCGCCTTGAAGAAACTTGTCAACCCTTTATTCAATAAATCCAAACACACGACATTGATCAATCACAATATGATTTTTGTTTTTTTGAATTTTTTCAATACGTTGAGCCCGTTCACATTCCCATTTGTCAACCGGATATCTTTTATCCCACACATGTAAAAGTTTGCGCATTTTATTGCTGATTTTGAACGTGGGATAGGCTGATTCAATATAAAAATATGTTCTTGCAATCGCGCCTTTGGTATATTCTGTCGGTTCCACCTGACGATCCACAATTTTGACCGCACAAGTTCCAAAAGTGCTTTCAACCGAGGGATGCATTTCCGTGAAATTAAAATTCGAGCGCATGGCATTCACTGCTCCAATGGCCGGCACCAAATTATACATATCCGACACCATCAATTGAAACTCTTTGCTTACTTTTTCGGCACATTTGCGCCCTTTAAACGGTTTTCCACGCTTATCAACACAATCCGGATGTCCCACACGCCAAGGATCAAACCCGCGCCCAAAGTTTTCAGCCGGCACAATATGTTCCCATTCCATTTTTTCACTGCGTTTGGCATATTTGGGCGTTTTGAATCCTTCGGGATGAATCACAGTTCCGTTTGCCAAATAAGGCGCCCGACAATAAAAGGTTTCCAAATGATCGACATAAACTTTTTTAAGTTGTTGTTTTGCTTGCGAAAAACTCGTGATTATTTTATTACCTTCTTGTTCTTGCAAAACGGCATTTGTTTTGCTCTCAACCGCCTGTAGAGATGTTCCGGCACAAAAAAGAAGAGAACACACCGTCAAAATTCCATAAAATAAGCGCATAAAAGCCCCCTTTCGCATCACCCTTTTTCTCGTTATAGCGCATTTTTTCATAAATTTCAAGCTTCTTTCCTATTCTTGTTTAATTTTATTAAATATCAAATAATTATAGCGCATTCTTAAAGTTTTACTTAAACGAGAAAGAAGAGAGATTTTTTAGAAAAAAAGATTTGAAAGACAAGTAAATATGGATAAACGAGATTTCTTTTTAAGTCTTCAAAAAACATTATCTCCCATTTTTCACGTTAAAATGAAAAATTGAGGGGATTTTTGCTTAAAAAAAGTGGCAAAAAACCTTAAAAAAATTGGGTTAAAAATGGGTTTAAACGCGAAGGAAGAGAGAGCTCGCGCGTGGTGGGGGTGGAGAGAATCTGGCTGGTTGTGGGTTGAGTATGCCGGAGAGAGAGAAGTCTGCCCGTGTTGTGGAGTGCACGCGTGGTGTGGGGGGTGAAGTCTGCTGTATGGTGGAGTGCGCACGTGGGGTATGGATAGAGAATCCAAAGGAAGGGAAAAGAGATTTGAAGGGGCTGGCTGATATTACAAGTGGCATCAAAGTTAATAAAATATATCTTATAATGCTCCATTTTGCCCCCGCTCATACCTCTCACCCCTCACTTTTTCCCCACCACCCTACTACTCATTCTCTCTTCTTTCGGGTTTAAATGAAAAATTGAGGGGATTTTTGCTTAAAAGGGGAAAAAACCTTAAAAATTGGGTTAAAAATGGGTTTAAACGCGAAGGAAGAGAGAGCGCGCGCGTGTTGGTGGGGGTGGAGAGAATCTGGCTGGTTGTGTGTTGAGTATACTGGGAAGAGAGAGAGAAGTCTGCCCGTGTTGTGGAGTGCA
>JAZNVO010000012.1:0-2212 GCA_045592885.1 Alphaproteobacteria bacterium | reverse complement strand
AAATGTTTTTATCTTAAAGGAGATTGAATAAAAAAATATCAAAGGTGATGGTTAAAAACCACCACCTCCACCACCGCCGGAACCACCTCCGGAACCACCGCTGCCTGATCCTCCCGATGAAGAATTAGGTGGGGTTGTTGCACCATGCAAACAAGAACTAATACTTGAAAAAGAGTCGATGTTTGAGAAAACATGGTCGCTAGATGGAGAAAAATCAAAGTATGTTTCCATTTTTTCACGCCACTGATTTTGTAACCCAAGCAAAATGGCATAAGGCAGCAACTTTTCCATTTCAGCTTGCTCAGGTGTTTTATCTTTTAAATCATCAGTTCCTTTTAAGAACATTTCTATTCCTTCTAAATGCTCTATCAAACCTAAACCCCGATCATAAACGCGAACAATAATGTATTTATAAAAAGCAACAATACAAGAAAATAAAAAGACAAAACACCACACTTTATAATCTGATATAGATTTTATAATGTTATCAGTATCTTTTGATGATAAATCCAAAATTTTATATATATCTTGGAAAAAAAAGAAACACCACCAAGCTATAAAAGTCGTTGTCAGACCTCTGCCGATGACATCCATAATCCAATTTTTGCCTCTTGTGAAAGTACTTAAGATGATATTTGAAATTGAAAATGTTACAGCACTTAAGATAAGAGAGATAAATAAAAACGAAAAATCTTTAAAGTATAACATGAAAAAACAAAAGCAAAAAACAAACATCAAAAATTTAAATATCAAAAGACATTTTGTATTGTATTTAAACAATGTATCCGTCCGATTTTCAGAGTGTTTTATATACTTTTTAATATAGCTCATAAATGAAGAATTATATGTTTCCTTTTTAAGAGAATACCTGTCTTTTGCTGTTTTAATAAAAAACAACTCATCTGAATTGCTTGGCTTTATATTCATATCTTTTTCAAGAGTTATTCCTTTTGCATCAGTTTTTATTTTTAACAATCCTTTTTGCGAAAGAGCTGCTAAATGGGGCATGATTAAATCACAAGGATTAACGTTTTGATTTTGATGATACTTAAGTAAAAATAACGCACCTAATTCATTAAACTTAGGGATATCAAATCGCGGATAAACCGGCTTTTTTATACCATCTTTTCCATGTTTTTCCCATGATGTATAAGAATAATATACTGAAAAACCCAATGCTGAAAGCATTACTATTGTAAATAAAATGTTTACATTCTTATTAAAAGGAAGACCTTTTTCGGGTATTTTAAAAAAGCCTGAATCAAAAATCGTTCTTAACGTCAAAGCTTCATGTTTTTTCAATCCATCGGGTAAATGAATCAAAATTTGATTATCTTGGTTTAAAAAAGACGATGCTTGATTTTTTGATCCATATTTTCCAAAAAATACTTTCGGTTCTTCTATGAACTTTATACCCGAGGGAAAACGAAGAACGGCCATCACCTCCAACATATCAAAAGCCCATTCTGTTCCAATCAAATTATGAAGAAAAACATCTTGTTTTTTTTCATTTTGCCTTATAATGTTTTCATATTTATATTTTATTTTATATTCATAAACCCCTGGATAAATATATCGATTCATATCCCCCAAATAAACACGTTTTTGATTATCTCCCCTTTTGGTGGTATAGGGAATATCTTTCCCATTTCTTGTCACAGATAAAATTGAAACGGGTGTTTTTTCTCCCTCATAACGTGTTGGTAAATCTCTATAAATACCTCTTTTAATATCCTGACCTTGCGCTCTTACTTTAATTGTTTCATTTACAAGCAAAGACGAATCTTGATTTAATTCAGCATAAATATGATAAGATAAAATTTCTTCTTTTTGCACCTCAGCTTTTGCTGTTGAAAAACAAAAGAAACTTAACAAAAAAACAAAAAGAAAAATCGCTTTTTTAATCATGATAAAAAATCCTTCACATTTGGAACTAATTTTTCATGTTCTCCATCCAACTGAAAAAAGGGTTTGTCAGTAAGCATAAATAATTTTTTTAACAAACAAACAGGAAACAAGTTAATAAAGGTGTTAAATTTTCTAACCACTCCATTATAATAACGTCGGGCATGTTGTAAATCATCTTCAATCAAAGCTAATTCTTTTTGTATTTTTAAAAATACGCCATCTGCTTTTAAATCTGGATAGCTTTCTTTTAATCCCAAAACGGTACATAACCCCTGTTCGAATTTGTTTTCAAACTCTTCTTTTC
>JAZNVO010000011.1:0-2025 GCA_045592885.1 Alphaproteobacteria bacterium | reverse complement strand
CAAATAAAACCACTCACTTCCGATATCAGCATTATGATTAGGAATTATCATATATCCGTCGAACTCGGCAACAATATTTTCACCGTTATCATAACAAGCCAAAACTTCGCCTTTGGTAATTCGGCTCAAATGTTGATAATTTTGACTCAATTGTCCCTCTGTTTTTTTTATCACAAATGATGCTAATCTTATCGTATTCGGTCGGCCAACTTCATACTTATTTAACTCAACAACATTATAATGTGCCAAAACATTTAAGATTGATTTTTTAGCAACCTCCACCGACCTTTTTGACTTGTGATAACCGCACTCAACCGTCAAACCGGCTTTATTATTTGAATAAGCATATTTTTCCGTACAAAAATTATCAATCTCAGCATTATTATCATAAATTTCCGGCCAACCGGCAAGTGCATTTTCTACCGGCACTAATGACAACAACTCACGATTTTTTTCGTTTGGATAATCAATAAACGCAAACTCGACATCGCCTTCACAATGCGTTGAATGCAAATCAAGCATTATATCGCACTCATCAATTTCTTTGATAAGCTCGTTAGCTATCATTTCTTCATTATTCATAGGGTTTTCGTGAAAGCACACCACTCTGTTTAGATTAACATCAACGAATCTGACATCATTTTTTTGAGCTTTCTCATTTACCACCGGAATAAAAGTAACACTTCCGCTTTTTAATTTAAGCTCGCCCTTTTCAATCTGGCTGATAATATCACGTTGAGCCAAAGTTCCGGCAACCTCATTACCGTGAACCCCTCCCAAAACAAGAATATTCAAACCTTTTATCTCTGTCGCAAAACAATATTTCTTAAACACAACAATTTCCCTTAACCATTTGAGTTACAAAAACAAACTGATTTTTTGTGTTATTATTTTCATATTCATTTCGTTTAATCGGCATAAATTTAATATTACCGCTTTCGGGATTATAACCTCTGCCAACATAACCTTGCGCCATTAAATTATCTATTAAATCCAATCGGTTGTAAGGAACACTGATTCCACTGCCTTCATATTGCTGATTGTTCTGTAAGTCGCGGTGCATCAAGGCAATTTTCCCATTATCCGAAGGATCAATAGCCGAAGCAAACATATTAAACCCATTATTGAAATACGGAGCCATATTCCAATGATTCTTGCGGTCAATAATTGAAAAAGCATCTGAACAACCCAATTCAGCCGCCAACTCTAATCGACATTGAATCATTATTTGATTAAGCTTATTCCCGCGATATGCCGGATGCACACAGTCAGCGCCCATTGCCGCAACCATAGAAGTCCTGTTATTTTCAAAGAAATCTATCGGACTGTTAGGTATCTCCGCGGTAAAACTTTTCTTATCATAACAAAGATGAATATACGACATACCAATAAGCTTATCTCCTCTAAAAACCCCGATATAATGTATGTTTTTATTTTCAAAGATATTGTTATAATACTCTTCATTGTGACGATGAATAAAACATTCCTCACCTTCATTCAAATGGTCATATATCGTTAACGACAGCTTCTCCATTTCTTTAGCATCGTTTTTATTTAACGGCCTGATAGTAAAGCTTTGACCATCATTATGATGAACGCCGTTAATTTTTGATAAACGCCCCCTCCATACCGACTGATTATTAACAATATATCTTCGCAAATTACTCATTATTATTCCTTATTTAAACATACAAAAAAAACGGGATTTCTCATCCCGTTTTCAGTATTCATACTCAATATTTCAAGCACACACATAACTTCGACGGGAACAAACTTCCAGACGTTTCTTAGATTTGAGTTGTTTTGATATGCTTAAAAACATTTTTTATTCCTGTTAATTTACCATAGGTTCAAATGATACACCAATCAAATCTACAGGTCAAGTATTTTTTTAACATTGTGTTCGCACAATTAAAATGGAATACCTTTTGCACAATTAAAACGGAACAGTTAGGCTTAGCGCAAAGGAGCTAAGTCTATGAAGAAGCAAGAAGAATATGAAGCATATCAATCAAGTCGGATCGT
>JAZNVO010000010.1:0-16583 GCA_045592885.1 Alphaproteobacteria bacterium | reverse complement strand
AGGTCGCAACCCGAAAACGGGCGAAAAAGTTGAAGTTTCATCTAAAAAAGTTCCGTTCTTTAAAGCCGGAAAATCCATTAACGAAGCATTAAACAAGAAAAAATAGGTTTTTTTTATGAACTGGCTCAACAGATTAACCCGTCCAACCGTTAAAAAAGCAGCAACTCAAAAAGAAATTCCAAATAATTATTGGGACAGATGCCCTGATTGCGGTGCGATGCTGTTTCATGCCGAAATTGAAAAAAAGGATTTTGTTTGTCCTTATTGTGATCATCATTTTCGTCTGCCTGTTTTAAAAAGACTTGAAATGCTTTTTGACAGAGGCGAATATACACTTATTCAATTACCGAAAGTGAAAGAAGACCCGCTCAAATTTGCTGATTTGGAAAAATATACGGATCGGTTAAAAAAAGCCAGAAAGAAAACAAAACACGAAGACGCCATTGTTGTTGCCCACGGATTTGTCGGCGGGCATGCAGCCGTTATCGGCGTTTTTGATTTTTCATTTATGGGAGGGTCAATGGGAACAGCCGTCGGTGAAGCAATCATCACGGCTGCCCAACTGGCCCTTTTACAAGAGGCGGCTCTTATTTTGGTGCCGGCTTCCGGCGGTGCCCGTATGCAAGAAGGAATGCTTTCTTTGATGCAAATGGCACGAACAACCATTGCCGTCAAAAAATTAAAATCCAAAAAATTGCCGTATATTACGTTGTTATCAGATCCGACAATGGGAGGTGTCACGGCCTCTTTTGCCATGTTAGGCGATATTGCTTTGGCGGAACCGGGAGCAGCCATCGGGTTTGCGGGAAAACGCGTCATTGAACAAATCGTTCGCGAAAAATTACCCTCTAATTTTCAACAATCCAGTTATTTGTTAGATCACGGCATGATTGACCAAGTGGTGCATCGCAAAGATTTGAAAAAAACAATTTCAAACATCTTAAACTTGCTCCATCAACATTAATTTTCATCTATTGACGAAATAAAATAACGCTCATATATTATAAAAAAATCTACCAACAGGAAAGGAGTTTTATATGAGAGATGTTTTATTTTTCAATGCAGATGATGTTTTAATCAACAACTTAAAAAACAAGAAAAAGTTATCATTCAATCCCGTTATTTTCAAATCTTCTTTAAATCATATTGATTTGAAAGAACTGGTGCCTTATAAAAAAAGTGAAATGATCTCCGTTTTCGTTCATTCGGAACCCATTGACAACAATCGACTTGATTTTTTGGAAAATTTGAAACTCATCACAACAAGATCAACCGGTTTTAATCACATTGATTTAACTTATTGCAAAAAAAGAGGTATTGAAGTTTTGAATGTTCCGAGATATGGGGAAACAACCGTTGCCGAATTTTCGTTCGGGTTACTTTTGAACTTGGCCCGTCACATCATTCAAGGGAGAAACGGCATGGCGCACAATCATATTGAAATTTCAAAATATATGGGATTTGATCTGATGGGAAAAACAATCGGTGTTATCGGAACGGGATCCATCGGTCGACATATGATTCAAATTGCCAAAGGCTTTGGCATGAATGTTTTGGCATTTGACTTATATCCTCAAAAAGAGTTGAAAGATCTTTATGTTGACTCATTAGATGAGATATATGAAAAAGCTGATGTCATTTCTTTACATGTTCCCTCTACTCCTCAAAATTACCATCTTTTAAATGAAGAAGCGTTTAACAAAATGAAAAAAGGAGTGATTCTTTTAAACACGGCCCGTGGAGATTTAATTGATACGGAAGCTCTTTATTTGGCCCTTAAAAAAGGGATTGTCGGCGGAGCCGGTTTAGACGTTCTTGAAAATGAAGACTTTTTAATTCATGATGATATTGAACCTGGGAATGATTTATTCAAAGATAATGACTTTTTGTTAGATTCCGCCTTGAATCTTAAATTGCTTCAATTTAAAAACGTGATTATCACACCGCATATTGCTTTTAATTCCATTGATGCGCTAAACAGAATCAACGAAACAACTTTTAAAAACATTGAAAGTTTTTTAAAAGGAACAATTCAAAACTCTGTTTTATAATCAGCCCTCTTAAAGGGTGCTTTTAACCGGCCCTTTCTTCAACAGCTTGAACAAGGGCCGCCATTTTATTTAAAATCGCTTCAATCCCTTTCAAACGTTCTTTTTGATCCCGCCAGGGGCGAATAACCGTGACCTTTTGATCCGGTTTGATTTGAATGGTTCCCATTTGCGATATGATATATTGAATAAGACCGGCCGGATTTGGAAAAATATTTTGATAAAAAGAAATTGAAGCGCCTTTTGGGCCAACATCTAATCGTTCGATATTGGCTTTTTTAGCCAAAACTTTGAGCTTGACGGTATCAAATAAATTGGCCACTTCTTCCGGATAAGGTCCAAAGCGATCAATCAACTCCGCCTTAAATGAATCGATTTCTTTTTCATCTGTAATTTCCGAAATGCGGTGATATAATTCCATTCGCACATCTAAATCATATACATATGTATCCGGAATCAAAACCGAAAAACCCATTGAAATTTGAGGTGAAAAATCCGTATCTTGCTCTTTTGAAACAATTTTTTCCGATTTTAATGTATAAATTGCATCTTTCAGCATTTTTTGATAAAGCGCAATCCCCACCTCTTTAATATGACCGGATTGTTCATCTCCCAAAAGGTTCCCTGCCCCTCTGATATCCAAATCGTGACTGGCCAAAGTGAATCCTGCTCCCAATGAATCCAGATTTTGCATCACGGTTAACCGTTTTTCTGCAGCCGTTGAAAGCTTTTTAAACGGTGGTGTTATCAAATAGGCATAGGCTCTTAATTTACCTCTGCCAACGCGTCCACGCATTTGATATAAAGCTGACAATCCGAACATATCCGCTTTATGAATAATAATTGTGTTCACACAAGGCATATCAAGACCGGATTCAACAATGCTTGTTGCCAGAAGAACATCATACTTATGTGCTGCAAAATCAGACATTATTTTTTCAAGTTCTTTGGCGGGCATTTGACCATGGGCTTTCACAACCTTGATATCCGGTAACAGTTTTTTCAAAACATCTTCCAATTCCGCCATATCTGAAATTCTGGGGCAAACATAAAACGTTTGACCACCTCTGAAGTGTTCTCTTAAAATAGCTTCTTTAATAATCACTCCGTCAAACGGCATCACAAACGTTTTGACGGCTAATCTGTCAACCGGCGGTGTGGCAATCACTGACAAAGATCTGACACCGGATAAAGAAAGTTGTAACGTTCTTGGAATCGGCGTTGCCGTCAACGTTAAAACATGCACACCTTTTTGAAGTTCTTTTAATCGTTCTTTATGCACAACACCAAAGTGTTGTTCTTCATCAACAATCACAAGCCCCAAATTTTTGAACTTAATTTGTTTTGACAAAACAGCATGCGTTCCGATTACAATGTCAATGGTTCCGTTTTCAATTTCTTTATGAATTAATTTTGTTTTTTGATGCGAAACCAATCGAGACAATGTGGCAATTCGAATGGGAAATCCTTTAAATCTTTTTTCAAATGTTGAAGCATGTTGCATCGCCAAAAGCGTTGTCGGAACAACAAGGGCGACTTGAAGACCGGCATAGGCACACAAAAAAGCCGTCCTTAAAGCAATTTCCGTTTTGCCGAAGCCGACATCACCACAAACCAATCGATCCATTGGTTTTCCAAGTGATAAATCTTGTTCAATTTCTTGAATTGTTTTAAGTTGATCATCTGTTTCAACATAAGGAAATCTGGCACAAAACTCTTGATAAATGCCATGGGGCGCCAAAATACGATCTTGTTTATTCAATTCTCTCAAAGAAGCGGTTTGAATGAGCTTTTCGGCCATAGCAAAGAGATCTTTTTTAACTTTGTTTTTTCTTGTAACAAAACTTTGAGATCCCAAATGATCCAAAGCAGTGTTTTGAGAACCGAATTTTGAAAGAACGTCCAAATTTTCAACTGGGATGAAAAGTTTGTCCCCCTCCTCATATAAAATTTCCAAACAATCATGCACCGTTTCACCGATTTTGAGTGGGGTAAGGCCCAAAAATTTGCCAACACCGTGCGTTTGATGAACAACCAAATCATTCACGTTTAAAGCACTTAAATCATTAATAAAATTAGCTGTTTTTGTTTTTTTAGGCTGTCTGATGATCCTTTCACCCAAAAGATCCGTTTCGGTTATCAGGATAAAATCTTTTGTTTCAAAACCGGTTTCAAAAGGAGCAATCAAAAGAGCCGGTGCCTTTTTCAATCCTTCATCAACGGTTTCAACCGAAGACAAAATAACTCCCGCTTCTCGAAATAACCCTTTTAACCTTTCCCCTGCCCCAAAGGAAGAAGCTGACAGAAGAACTTTTTTGGAAGAAGACAAAATATAAGAAGACGCAACGTTAAAAATATCCGTTGAATTTTTTAATCGGGTATCAACAAATGATTTTCCTTGAGAGGAAGCCATATCTTCTTTCCCCGGCTCTTTAAACGGCGAAAAAGTATAAAATTCTTTTTCTTCAGCAAAAGAAAGAACTTCTTGCTGTGTCAAGAAAAAGAGCTTTGGATCAACGGGGTTATATTTTTGAACTTCCTCTAAATAAGTGGTGTCAGCTGACTGACATCTGGCTTCATAATATTCCTGAATTTGTTCTTCTTTGGCTTCGATTGCCCGCATCGTTTGAAAATCAAACGAAAGAGAGGCCTCTTTGATATACTCAAAAAAAGGAACAAGTGTTTTGTGAAACAGGGGTAAAAAATGTTCCAATCCCGGGACAAAAACCTTGTTTGAAACAGAGTCATAAATATAATCCTGCCCTTCGGAAAAAAACAAAGAACGGTATTGCGTGCGAAAACGCCTAATGCTTTCATCATCAAAATCAAATTCCGCCATCGGTCTTAAAGAAACAGACTGAACTTTTTGAAGTGTTCGCTGGCTCATTTCATCAAATGTTTTGATTTCTTCTAATTCATCATCAAAAAAATCAAGCCGAACCGGATGACCAAATCCTGCCGGATAAATATCAATCAAGCCCCCTCTTACGGCAAATTCACCTTGATTGACAACCGTGTTCACCGCCTTATATCCGTTTTTAAGCAAAAAAGTTTTGATTTGATCTGGTGATACAATCTCTCCCGTTTTAAGCAAAAAAACGGCATTTTTGAAATAAGAAACAGGGGGAACTTTTTGCATTATCGCCCCCGGCGTTGTCAAAATAAGAGTGGATTGCGGTAAATCATCATCAGCCAAATGACAAAGCGTTTCAATCCGCTCTCCGACAATATCGCTTTTAGGCGACACCCTGTCATATGGAACCGTATCCCATTCCGGAAAAATCAAGACTCTTATTTTCGGGGCAACTTTTTGAATCACTTCTTTTAAAAAAAAGAGTTGCACATCATTTGGCACCACATGACAATGATTTTTTTTGCCTTTCATCAGTTTTTTGATCACAAAAGCCTGATATCCTTCTTGAATACCGCACAACTCTTTTTTCATTAAAAACCCTTTTTAAAAGAACGTGAACCCAACCGTGAACAAACTTTCGGCATCTTTCACATGCCCACGTTCAACAAACAAAATCACCGTATCTTTTGTTTCAATTTGCATATCCGGATCCGGCAACATAAAAATACCGTTTCTCACCACACCGGCAATTAAAACGCCTGTCGGGATTTTGAGTTTTCCAATCGGTTTATGGGTAATTTTAGCCGTTTCAAGAGCTTCCACTTCCAAAATTTCACCCAAACCGGAACTGATGAAATAATCCCCTTTCACTTTACCTTTTCGGATATGTTGCAAAATGGAAGACACCAATACCCCGTTTGGATCAATGGCTACATCAATCCCCATTTCAAAAAGAAAATCATTATAAAGCTGATTATGAATCAAAGCACAAGTTTTATCCATATTATACCTTTTGGCAATAACTGAAAGCAACACATTGCTTTCATCCGATTGCGTGGTGGCAATGGCAATTTGATAATTCTTCAAATTCAAATCTTCAATCAAAGAATCATCCAGTCCGTCTCCGTGAATCACAATGCTTGAATTCAGTCGTTCCGCCAAATAACGGGCTCGTTGCTCATTTTTTTCAACAACCGTGATATTTTTGCAAAAAGAAGAGGTTTCCATTTGCTTGGCGAGCTGATATCCGACTTTTCCACCCCCAAATATCATCACACAATCCGGATCAATTTTTTGATATGCCAAAATATCCAAAAACTGTTGAAATTCACTTTCGGCAACAACAAAATAAACATCATCTGATGCTCTGACAATCGCTTTTTCAAGCAAAACCAAACGATGTCTTCTTTTAACAGCAATGACTCTTGCCCGTATCTCTTTTAATAAATCTTCAATTTCAGGAATTGTTTTTGAAAACAAAGGAGATGTTTTTTTGCACCTTAATCCGACAATACGGGCACACCCTTCTGCCAATTTATACATATCAACACCGGATGAAAGGGACAAATTATCCAATACATGACGAGCTGTTTCAACTTCAGGTGACAACACAACATCCAGATTTTGTCCGGTAAGATAATCTTTATATTTTTTGCTCAAATATTCATGCGCCGAAATCCTGACAATGCGTTGCGGAATTCTGAAAATACTGTCCGCCACCCCACAAGCCACAATATTTGTTTCATCATTACCTGTCACTGCCAAAAAAACATCTGCCTGCGCTGCCCCTGCTTTTTCAAGAACGGAGGGCAAAGCCGAAGAGCCTTCAATTGTTTGGATATCCAACTGTTCGCTTAAACTGCCGAGATGATCAATATTGTTGTCAATCAACACAATATCATGATTTTCGGCTCTTAAATATTTCGCCAGTCCAACCCCGACCTGACCGGCACCCGCAATAATGATTCTCATCAGCTCTCCTTTTTTTGATACGAAACTTTTTCAACAAAAAAATCTTTAATAATTTTTTTGACTTTGTCAACCTCTTTTTCAGCATATACTTGATTGCAAAACTCGGCTTTTCCCTCTTTACCGGAAGCATACCATGCCAGATGTTTTCGAGCCACCATCAACCCATGAAGCCCATAATATGAAAGCATCAACTCCAAATGTTCCAAAATAAGGTCTGAAAGCAAAAACTCTTCAAACGGCGTTTCATCGATTTCATTCATCAGCCACGGTTTTCCAAGAAGACCCCGTCCAATCATCAACCCATCCGCTTTTGTTGCATTTAACACAAAATTTGCAGACGTCTTATCCACAATATTCCCGTTTGCAATCACAGGGATGCTCAAAGACTCTTTCACCTTTTTGATAAGCGAATAATCAACTTCACCGGCATACCCTTGTGTTTTTGTTCTGCCGTGAACGGTCACTCTGTCTGCTCCCGCCCGTTCAAGCGACAACGCAAAATCCACAACATTTTTGTTGTCTTCATCAAAGCCTGTTCTTGTTTTAACAGATACGGGAACAGAAACGGCTTTTTTAACCGCTTCAACCAACCGACAGGCTGTTTTTTCATCTTTCATTAAAGAGGCACCGGAACCGTTGGTAATCAACTTTTTAACAGGACATCCCATGTTAATATCAATTCCTTTTGCCCCATAAAAACAAGCTTCTTTTGCGGCCGAAACCATATATTTTTCTTCAATCCCGACCAATTGAACAATCAACTCTTTTTCATCCGAAATTTGAAGCATTTTTCTTGTTTGCGGATGATTAAAAAAAAGCGTTGCAATCCCAATCATTTCGGTATAAATCGGCTGAGAGGTGAACTTTCTTAAAATAAGGCGAAAGGGCTTATCGGTTATTCCCGCCATCGGAGCAGAATAAATCAATGGTTTTGTCATTTAAGCCTCTTTTCCTTCCTCAAGAACAAAAGAGTCCTCTTTTTCCAAAATCACGGCGTCTTCCATTTTTTTGCGCAACCGTTCCAAATCCGGCGATCTTTTTTCAAGATCCGTTTCATTTAAAAACAACTGGCTCATGGCTTTTTCCATATATTCATATGCTTTTTTATATTCTTGACGGTCCTCATATAATCTTGAAACGCTGATTTGCGCCGGCACATATTCTTTATCAGCGGCTTTTAAATAATAATAAAGGGCTTTTTCTTCATCTTTTTGAACCCATTTTTCTTCCAAATAAATGTGCCCTGTTTTTACGGCCGCTTCCAAATGCCCGTTTTCAGCAGCTTTTTTATAAAAAGCCAACGCTTTTTTCAAATTCACCGGTGTATGAAGCCCTTTTTCATACGCTTGAGCAATGATGAATTGACTGTCTTTATCTCCATAATCGGCAAATCGGGCATGAAAAGCCAAATCCCAATATTCATCATCTTTGATAGCTGCCTCTTTGGCAGAACGCAATGTATAATCTTTAATGTATTTTTTGTTTTTTTCTTGCAATGCATTATATTCTTTAATTCTGTTCATTTCCACTTCAATATCGCTTCCAAATAAAGAAGACTGCCCGCTTATCGGCACCCAAAAGAATAAAAAACAAATGAAGAGCGGATAAAAGTGTTTCTTTTTCATCATTTTTATGCTATTTTCTTATCAATAAAATCAATTTTGATCAATATAGCACAACTCATCAAAAAAAGGAAATAAAAAATGAGCAAAAAAGTTCTCATCATCGGTGGCGGATTAGCCGGTAGCGAAGCAGCTTGGCAATTATTAAAAAGAGGCATCAAAGTTCATATGATTGAAATGAGACCCGGCAAAACAACACCGGCTCATAAAACGGATCTTTTCGGGGAACTTGTTTGCTCTAATTCCTTAAGAAGTGATGACAATCAAATCAATGCCGTCGGTTTGATGCATGAAGAAATGAGACAAATGGGATCACTCATCATGGAAGCCGCCGATGCTACAAAAGTGCCGGCCGGTGCCGCTCTTGCCGTCAACAGAGAAGAATTTTCATCTTATATTACCCAAAAACTCAAAAGTCATCCTTTATTTTCTTTTGAAGAAAAAGAAGCTTCTTTTCCGGATACACAAGAAGATGTCATTATTGCCACAGGCCCACTCACAAGTGACAAGATGGCTGAAGATCTTCAAAAATTCACAAAAACAGATTCGTTACACTTTTTTGATGCCATTGCACCAATTGTTTATACCGACAGCATTGATATGACAAAAGCTTGGTATCAATCCCGTTATGACAAAGGGGACGGAACCGATTATTTGAACTGTGCCTTGTCAAAAGAAGAATATAACACATTTATTGATGCACTTTTATCGGGCGAAAAAGTTGCCTTTAAAGATTTTGAAAAAAACACCCCTTATTTTGAAGGATGTCTTCCGGTTGAAGTGATGGCTGAACGCGGCAGGCAAACACTTCTTTTCGGACCGATGAAACCGGTCGGTCTTAAAAATCCGCATGAAGACGGTCGTCGCCCGTTTGCTGTTATTCAGCTCAGAAAAGAAAACAAACAAGGCACCTTAATGAATTTGGTCGGTTTTCAAACAAAACTCACCTATGGTGCTCAAAAGGAGGTTTTTACCCTTATTCCGGCTCTTAAAAATGCCAGATTTGCAAGATTGGGGGCCATTCATCGAAACACTTTTGTGTGCGGACCAAAAGTTTTGACCGAGAGATTGAGTTTAAAAGAAAAGAAAAATATCAAACTTGCCGGCCAATTAAGCGGGTGCGAAGGATATATTGAAAGTGCAGCGATGGGATTGTTAGCGGGTCTCTTTACGGCAACTCCCGATTGTCCGCTACCCCCACAAGAAACGGCGTTGGGCGCCATGTTAAGACACATCACAACCGAGGCTGAAGAAACAACTTTTCAACCGATGAATATTAACTTTGGATTATTCCCCGAAGTGCCGGTACCGGAAGGGAAAAAAACCATCAAAGGTCAAGAAAGAAAATTAGCTTATACCGAAAGAGCCAAAAAAGCATTGAAAGAGTGGATGAATCGGTTATAAAAAATCAATTTTCTTTTTGAGCGATAAAAAGCTTTCCGTTTGCAAAAGAGATGTCTTCTTTTCTTAAAGAGAAGGCTTCTTCTTTTAAAATAACAAAAGAATTTTCCGTCAAATAACGGGTAATTAAGGAAGACGGATAAAGTATTCGGCCCGTTTCAAAGAGCTTTTCTTCTTTTAAACTTTCATCCGTTTCAACCGTGAGAACAAAAAGACCGCCTTTTTCCAATCTTTGACTTATTTGTTGAATAATCGACGCCAAATTTGGCAAATAAGGAACCACGTCTGCTGCCACAATCAAAGAATATTGATGGGTATCTTCCTTTAAAAAAGAGAAAATATCTTGATGAATCAAGCGGGTGTAACGTTCTTTTTCTTGCGCTTTTTCAATCATTTTTTTTGAAATATCAACCCCAGTTAAAGAAAGAAAGTTCCCTTGATAAAGAGAGGCAAAGCTCCCTGTTCCGCAGGCTAAATCCAAAATATGGGAAAAATCTTTTGTCGGCAAATTTTCAATTATTTTTGAAAGCGATTTAGAATCCAACTTCATCATCATTTGGTCATAAGAAGGAGCAAATGAATCATAAAGAGCCTCACTGTATTTTTTTGCCAACGCTTCATCTATTTTTTTACCCGTTAAAGCCCGTTCGGTATAAACAGCCACCACATTGTCCGGAAAATTCTTAACCCATCCTTCAATAAACGTCAATGCCTGTTTCTTTTCTTTTTTTCCAAGTCCTGCCAACAAAGACAAGGTGTTCGCAATTCGAAAATCAATATCCGGCAACGTATTATCCAAGATAAGCAAATTAAAATAAAGACCGGCCGCTTCTGAATAGTCTCCCGTTTCTTCCAAAATAACAGCCAGATTATAAAGCGAAGACGTGTGTTTCGGATTGATTAAAACAGCACTTCTGAAATGTTCCAAACTTTCACCAATACGTCCTTGTTTATGAAGCACAAGAGCCAAATTATGATGGGCATTTAAAAACGAAGTATCAATACCTAAAGCCCGCTTATAAGAATCTTCTGCTTTTGAAAGGTTATTTTCTTTAAAATAAAGATTGCCCATATTGGCAAAGGCATCCGCATAATATGAATTTTGACGAACAGCTTCTTCATAACTTAAAAAAGCAGATTCATTAAACCCCAAAGCTTCATAAATCAAGCCTTCTTCATTAAAAAAAGCTGCCGTTTTTTCAATCGATAAAGCTTTTTGAATATATTTCAAGGCCGTTTTATTTTTTTTGAGCCCTCTTGATGTCAAAGCCAATTGATAATAAAGTTCGGCACTTTCCCCTTTTTCAAGAGCCTTTTGTAAAAGCAAGAGAGCCTCATCAAATTTTTCTTGTTTTCTTGCCAATATGGCTAAACCGATAAAGGCGGTTAAAACAGTTTCATTAATCGATAATGCTTTATCAAAAGCACTTTTGGCAAAATCATTCAAACCTTTTTGAAGATAAATAAACCCGATTTGAGACAAAACAAAGGCATCTTCTTTAAAGACTTCATAAAAAGAAAGAGCTTCATCCAAACGCCCTTGTTTTTCAAGTGCAAATCCCAAACTTAAACGATATTGTTTGTTTTCCGGATATAACTGAACGGCCTGGTATAAAAGTTTTTCTGCCGGTTCAAAAGCATTTTTTTTCGTTGCAATCAACCCCAATAGATAAAGACCGTCTCCCGATGTCGGAACAAGCGTTAATACCGAGCGGGCCAAATCTTCCGCTTCATCAAACTCTTTATTATTATAACACAAAAAAGCTTCATCAAGAAGTCTATCTGCCTCTGTCATGCTCTCCCCTATTCGTCATCAATGGACCCGTTACGTCCGATGACCATTTCTTTATTAATATAAACCGATTCAACAAGCCCGAATCCAAAAAACAATGTCAACATAGCCGTTCCGCCATAGGACACCAATGGAAGCGGAACACCCACAACCGGCAACAATCCTGTCACCATGCCGATATTAATGAAGACATAAAGAGCAAAGTTGATGCCAAGGCCTGTTGCCAAAATCTTGCCGAAATAATTGTTTGACACCATCCCGATATAAAAACAATATAAAATGATGATAAAAAAGAGCAAAATCAAGGCGGTTGCGCCCAAAAAACCAAATTCTTCGGCAATCAGCGTAAAAATAAAATCCGTTTGCTTTTCAGGAATAAATTCCAACCGGCTTTGGGTGCTTTGAACAAAGCCTTTTCCAAACAATCCGCCGGAACCCAACGTGATTTTTGATTGCATAATATGATATCCGCTACCCAACGGATCATTTTCCGGATTCAAAAATGTCAAAACTCTCTTTTTTTGATATTCATGCAAAAACGTCCACAAAATCGGAACACTTGTCACAATACCAAGACCGACAAGAGCAAATTTCCACACTTGAACACCCACCAAAAAGAAAATACCGGCACTGCAAAAAACAAGCATCAAACCCGTTCCCAAATCCGGTTGTTCCAAAATCAACACCACCGGTAAAAGCATCATTAAAACCGGAGGCAAAATTGAGCGGATGGACTTGATTTGCGATAAGGTTGCCCCATGAAAATAACGAGCCAATGCCAACACCAATGCAATTTTCATCAATTCAGACGGTTGCAAATTCATAAATCCTAAATTCAACCACCGTTGAGCGCCCATCCCAACATGACCGAATAACATCACTCCAATCAAAAGAGCAAAACTGATCGCATAAATCACATAGGCATATTTCATCCAAAGTCTTAAATTAATCATCGAGGCAAAAACAAGAGCCCCTAAACTTAACAAAAAACGCATGAACTGTTTATCCGCCCACGGGTGCCATTCTCCATTGGCAGCGGAATAAAGGGTTCCAATGCTGACAAACACCGCCAAACAGATCAAAAACAACAGTTTATAATTGAAGCCTTTGATTTTGTCAGCTAAAGAAAGATTATAATTTTTAAGATAACAGTTTCTGTCTTTAAAAAACGGCATAGGTCACCTTTTTGTTTGTTTTGGATAAAGTTCTAATGTTTTGGTTAAAATTTCAGCTGCAATCGGAGCCGCACTGCTTGATCCACCCCCACCATGTTCAACCATTACCAAAACAGCAAAACGCGGATTTTGCACCGGTGCAAAAGCTGCAAAAATACCGTGATCGCGATATTTCCAAGGCAAATCTTCTTGTTTGATAATGCCTTTTTCCCGCTCTTTTTTTGAAATACGGCGCACCTGTGTGCTAGCCGTTTTACCGGCCATTTTTTCACCATTCACATTTATACGAGATCGATAAGCCGTTCCTTTTTCATTGTTCACAACCTTGTTCATGCCGCGTTTTATGACATTTAAATGTTCTTTTTGAATACCAAGCAATTCAACTGACGCAACCCCTTCCCCTTTAATTAAATGCGGTTTGATTTTCTTTCCGCCGTTGGCAATTTGAGCCACCATATAGGCCAATTGCATCGGTGTTGTTGTTAAGAATCCCTGTCCGATACTTAAATTGACGGTATCTCCCGTTCGCCAATCATCTTTGAAGCGTTTCTTTTTCCATTCAGCAGAGGGTACCAACCCTTCCCGCTCTCCTTTGATACCGATATTCACGGCAGATCCCAGCCCAAATCGCCTCGCCATATCCGTTATCTTTTCGGCACCCAATTCCTGCGCTAACTGATAAAAATAAACGTCACAAGAATGCATCAACGCTTCTTCTAAATTAAGGTGACCGTGCCCCCAATGTTTCCAACAGTGAAAATCATGATTGCCGATGGTAATCTTCCCGCCGCAAAAAACTTTTTTGTTCGGATGAATCACTTTGTGTTCAAGACCCGCAAGTGCCACAATTAATTTGAAAATCGATCCCGGAGAATAAGTTCCCGTCAATGCCTTATTTTGAAGCGGACGTTTTTCATTATCAATCAAGGAGCGCCACACTTTTGTCGGCACCGGCATAGTGAAAATGTTTGTATCATAACTGGGAGCCGATACCATTGCCAAAATTTCGCCTGTATTCACATCCATCACAATGGCACTGCCGGCTTCTTCTTTAAGGGCTTTTAAAGCCACCTCTTGCAATCTGGTATCCACCGTCAAAGTCAAACTTTCGCCTTTTTGAGACGGTTGTTCTTCAAGAACACGAACCGACCGACCAAAGGCATTTACTTCCCGTTTTCTAACCCCCGGTTCGCCTTTCAACACCTCTTCAAAAGAGTTTTCAAGACCCGTTCGGCCGATACGATATCCCGGCAAATCAGCCAAAGGATTATCCGGATTTTCTTCCAAATCTTTGTCATTCATCAAGGAAACATATCCCACCAAATGGGCATTGGTCTGTTTAAGCGGATACGCCCGCAACAAATCTTCTTCAATTTGAATACCCATCAAATCCGGTGCATTTAAATGCAAACGGGCAGCTTCATCAAAACTTAACCCATCTTTAATGCGAATGGCCATATACGGCCGTTTTCTTTTAATTTCTTTTTCAATGCGTTTTTTTTCATCTTCTTCAAGCGGAATAATTTTTTCAAAATTCAAAAGAGATTGTTTCACATCCAAGGCCTCTTCTTTAATCAAAACCGCTTGAAAATTCTTTTTGTTATAAGCCATTACAACACCGTTTCTGTCAACAATGTTGCCTCGAGAAGGCAAAGTTAAACGAACGGATGTTCTGTTTTTATCAGCAAGCAAACGGTATCTGTCCCCTTGCAAAATCTGAAGATAAAAAACCCGGCCGATTAATATTGAAATCAAAAGAAAAAAAACACTGAGCAAAATTGCCAGCCTTTTGATAAAAATCCGGTCTTTTTCATACTTCCAGGGGGCACTCATGCCACATCCCCCGTCTTTTGATTAATAAAAGCCGAAAAAGAGGCAATGAACGGATAACTGACCACAAGTGTTAAATAATTAATAAAGAAAGACACCGGTGAAATTGTTTTATTTAAACAAAGCCACAATAAAGAAAGGGCGGATAAAAAAACAACCAACAACACGGCAGAAAAAACAGCCCATTGTCCCTTAAATGACAACAGAAGAAGACTTCTTTTATAAAAACAGGCAAAAAAGGCCGTCAAACACAAAACAAATGATTGAAATCCAAGCGGAAAAAACAACAATAAATCAGAAAAAATACCGACAAGAAAAATGAAAAGAATGTTGGCCTTTTTTGGATTAAAAACGGAAAAATAAAAAGTAAAACACACCAAAAAAGAAATCAAAAATGTTTCTTTGTGTCCTTGAACAAAAAAGACAGCTTCCAAAAAAGCACCCAAAAGCATCACCATAAACGGCACAAAATATGACAAATATTTCTTTTTGAGAAAATGCATTATTCTTTTTCTCCTTGTGAAGGGGTGTTTTCAATCAAGCCTGTCAATGAATAATCAACAACCCAAACAAATCCCAAATTGTTCTTGTTTTCAATTAAACGGACTTTAAATCCGGTCGAGGTTTGTTTCACATACCCAATCGGTAAGCCTTGGGGATACACACCGACTAATCCGGCCGAAAAAACAAAATCCCCCTCTTTGATATCCGCTTCTTCCGGCAAGGCCACCAAATCAGGTTCATCGGTGTTATCTCCCATCAAAATAGCCGGTTCTTTCATTGTTCCGACAAAAACGGGTAATCTTGAAAAATAATCCGTCAATTTTAAAGCTCTTGACGTTTTTTTGCCAACTTCAATCACATGCCCAAACAATGCATCATTCAACAACAAAACGTTGCCTTTTTTAACGCCTTGATCAAGACCCGCCCCCAAAATCAGGGAATGAGAGAAAATGCTGTGATGTTCTCCTAAAACGGGAACAACATATTTATCCGTTTCACCGCTTGATTTAAAATTCAACAAATCAGATAACTCTTGTTTTTCAAGGGCCAGTTTAAAAGCCTTATTTTGCCACTCTTTGAGACGTTTGTTTTCGGCTCTTAACCGTTTATTTTCTTCATAAACGGAAAAATAATCTCTTGAATGCTCAATTTTTTCACTGACCTTTTCAAAAGGCGTGGCCACCACATCAAAAACAGGCATAAACGTTTCTCTTGAAAAAGAGGTCGCTTTATCAAAAATAAGTGATTTGGAATGCGTCGATAAAACAAACAAAAACAAAGAAAACAAGGTAAAAGCAAGGGCAATAAATCTTTTAAGCTGCTGTTTAATCCGTTGCAGACGAAAAAACTTATTGCCCATTTTTATCCCGCTTTTATGTTAAAGGTTAATACATACTTGTTAAAATATTTTCAAACTTACCGATTTTTTCAACCGCAATACCGGACCCCAATGCCACACATTGAAGAGCATTTTCCGCCACGGAAACCGGCAATCCCGTTGCCGCACGCAACACACAATCCAACCGGCGCAACAAAGCACCGCCACCGGTCAACATAATGCCTCTGTCAACAATATCGGAAGCCAATTCCGGATCAATATGTTCCAAAGCAACTTTCACGGCTTCAACAATTTGAGCAACAGGTTCAGCCAACGCTTCGGCAATTTGTTTTTCCGTAACAACGATTTCTTTTGGCACACCGTTTCTTAAATCCCTGCCTTTAACAGGAATGGTCATGCCTTCCCCTTCGGCCGGGATAGAGGCGGCAGCAATGGCTTTTTTAATGCGTTCAGCTGTGGCTTCACCGATCAAAAGGCTGTGATTTCTTCTGATATAAGAGATGATGGATTCGTCCATTTTGTCCCCACCGGCCCGAATGGATCTTGCA
>JAZNVO010000009.1:0-5396 GCA_045592885.1 Alphaproteobacteria bacterium | reverse complement strand
ATGCATGGAATGATTCGCATTTCAATTGTTGCAACGGGAATTGATGAACTGCCGGCTCAAGAAACAGCTGTTCAAAATCAATCTGTTCCTGTCCAAGAACAAATTGTTGCCGTTCCGGTTGATGAGGTTTCAAAAAATGGCAAGCAAACATTTGATCATAAACCGGAGCAACTTTCTTTGATTAATGATGAAGAAGAATTACCGGAAAGTGAGCAATTTGAAACAGTTGTCAGACAAGCTGTGGGAGAAGAAGCCTATAAAGGGATTGAATTGGCTGTTGAATTGGCCGAAAAACCGACAAGTGAACAACCGCTTTTGATTCATGAAGATGTGCCACATGTGAAACCTGCCGTCCAAATTCCGCTTTCGGCTGATATTCAACCGCCGATTGATGTGGAAGCAAAAAAGAATGATGCAAATGTGAAACATGTTAAGTCCGGTTGGATTGATAGCATTTTTAACAGTGGAAAGAAAAATAAGATGACCGGAGCAATTGCTGCTTCTTCAATCAACTCTTCAAATATGAGCTCTTTAGATGACCAAAGTGGTGATAATCCGTTTGAATCAGTTGATTTACCGGCATTTTTAAGACGGGGCTGATTTTTTAATAAAAGAGAGGCTCTGCCTCTCTTTTTTATAGGATAAAGCATATGAAACCTTCGCTTCAAACAAGAGTTGCTGCTCTTTATATTTTAAGAGACGTTTTGGATAAAAAAATAACCGTGACTTTGGCCTTTTCAAGATGTCAGGAGTTAAAAAAAATGTCTCCGGCAGATGAGAAATTTACCCGTTTGATGGTGTTGACAACTCTTCGCCGTTATGGACAAGCCAAAAAGATCTTATCCTCTTATGTGAAAAAAAATTTGTCCGGCAAAAAAAAGGATGTTGAACGGATTTTGATTTTGGCTATTGTTCAGCTTTATTTTTTAAAAACACCACCTCATGCTGTTGTTGACACGGCTGTTGAGCTTGCGAAATTTTCAAAACTGATATTTTTTGCCGGCTTTGTGAATGGTGTTTTACATGCAGTTTGTAAAGGTATGACTGAAAAAATACCTGATATTTTGGAAAATCTGCCTTTGTGGTTAAAAGAAAGCTGGGTTGAAACGTATGGAGAAGAGCAAACAAGATCCTTTTTGAAATATTTTAATTCAGAGCCGGTTTTGGATATTTCCGTAAAAGAGGCTCCTGATTTATGGGCAGAAAAATTAAAAGGTATTGTTTTAGGTGAAAATACCATTCGATGTTCCTTTCTTGAAAATGTGCCTTCAATGCTTGGTTTTGAAGAGGGGGCTTGGTGGGTTCAAGAGGCTTCTGCGGCTCTGCCGGCCTTGCTTTTTTCAGATGTTATCGGTAAAAAGGGAGCTGATTTATGTTCCGCTCCCGGTGGAAAGACGGCGCAACTTGTAAATCGTGGGGCTTTTGTCGATGCTTATGATATTTCGGCCAACAGATTGAATTTATTAAAAGAAAATTTAAAACGCCTTCAAATTGAAGATAAGGTTTCTGTTGTTTGTTCTGATGCTCTTGAAATTGAAGAAAAAGAACAATATGATTTTATTTTGTTAGATGCTCCCTGTTCGGCAACAGGAACGATTAAAAGACATCCGGATTTGATGTATTTGCGGGAAAAAGAGGATGTTTTGAGGTTGGCAAAACTTCAAAAAGAATTGATTCAAAAATCTGTCAAATTGTTGAAAAAAGGTGGAGAACTTGTCTATTCAACCTGTTCTCTTCAAAAAGAGGAGAATGAAGACTTGATAAACTCTGTTTTAAACGATTATATGAATTTGGAACGGGTAACACCTTTAAACCCGAATTTAAAACCGTTTTTGAATGAATTTGGAGCTGTTCAGGTATTGCCCCATGTAAATGGAGATCAAGATGGTTTTTATGCCGTTCTTTTGAAAAAGAAGTGAGGAAAAAATGAAAGTTTTGATGATTAATGGTTCTTCAAATAACAAAGGATGTACTGCTCAGGCATTAGAGATAGTTGCCGGGGTATTTAAAGAAGAGGGAATTGACTCAGAAATCATTCATTTAGGGGCAGAGGCATATCATGATTGCACCGGTTGTGGATTATGCAGAACAAAATTGAATGGTAAATGTGTTTATGATGATGTTGTAAATGTATTAATTGAAAAAGCCAAATCATCAGACGGATTTATTTTTTCATCTCCCGTTTATTATGCTCATCCGTCTGGAAGATTACTAAGCGTTTTAGACAGAGCTTTTTTTGCCGGTGGAAAATATTTTGCGCATAAACCGGCAGCAGCTGTCGTTTCGGCAAGACGAGCCGGCACAACGGCCAGTTTGGATGTGATTAACAAATATTTTATGATTAATCAAATGCCGGTGGTTTCATCAAGCTATTGGAATATGGTTCATGGGTCAAAGGCTGAAGATGTTTTGAATGACAAAGAAGGAGTTCAAACATTAACACATTTGGCAAAAAATATGGCTTATATGTTGAAATTAATTCAACTTGGGAAAGAAAATAATCTGTTGTTGCCCGATAATAAAAAAGAGATAATGACGAATTTTATTCGTTGATTTTGAGTTATTATTATTTTTTGTGTTTTTTATTTTAAAGACCTTTTAAGCGTCTTTTTTGAAATTTTTTGAATTTTTCTAATATCAGATTAACAATTTCATCAGGAGTTTTGCCTGTTGTATCAATAACAAGGTCAAAGTTAGCTTCGTTATCGATATCAACATGATATAATTTTTTAAATCGCTCAACTTCAAGGGCACGTCTTTCCAAGAGAGATTTTTCGGCTTCTTGAACTGTGTTATATTTTTTTTCTTCCGAACGGGAAGGATCGTTAAAAATACGTTCAGCAGCCACTTTTGTTTCCACATTTAATTTGACTTTTAAGGAAGAGGGAATAAAAAAGAATCCCAGTCTTGAATCAACAATATAATTTTCATCCTGAAGAGCCAATTCTTTAAAAACAGAATCAATCTGCTCATCAATACTTGAATCTGTCATTGAAAGTTTGTTAAGTTCCAGTGTTGTTAATCCTCGCTCGGCGGCAATTTTCCGTTGAGCGCTTCCGGTGGAATAAAAGGTATAATCAAGACGTGTAGCCAACATCTTTCCGATTGTGGATTTGCCGCTACCAAGTTGACCGGAAAGGGTGATGATGAAATTCATTATGGCTCCGTTTAAATATCCAAATTTTCAACAAATCGGGCGTGTTCTTGAATGAATTGAAAACGATATTCCGGCTTTGTCCCCATTAGTCTTGAAACAATGCTTTTTGTGTAAGCTGCTTCCTCGGCTTCTTCTTCCGTGGCTTTATGCGGAACAACAACTTTAAGCAATGTTCTTTTCTTTGGATCCATTGTTGTTTCTTTTAATTGATGAGGAGGCATTTCACCAAGACCTTTAAACCGTGAAATATCGACGTTTTTAGCATTTTTGAAAACGGTTTTTAAAACTTTTTCTTTCTCTTCATCATCCGCAGCATAAACGGATTTTCCACCTTGGGTCAATCGATAAAGTGGGGGAAGAGCAAGGAATAAATGGCCGTTTTCAATAAGCTTGGGCATTTCTTGATAAAAGAATGACATTAAAAGGGAGGCAATGTGCGCTCCGTCAACGTCGGCATCTGTCATGATGATGATTTTTTCATAACGTAAGGCATCTTCATTATATTTGTCTCGTCTGCCACAGCCCAAAGCTTCAGTCATATCTTTGATTTCTTCATTAGCCAAAATTTTGTCATGCGATGCACTGATGACGTTTAAAATTTTTCCGCGTAACGGTAAAATAGCTTGTGTTTCACGATTTCTTGCTTGTTTGGCAGAACCGCCGGCAGAATCCCCTTCGACCAAAAAGAGTTCTGTTCCGATTGTTTTCCCATGAGAACAATCGGCCAACTTCCCGGGGAGACGTAATTTTTTGGTGGCACTGGCTCGTGCCGTTTCAAGCGTTTTTTTCTTTCTTTTACGTTCTTCTGCTTTTTCAACGATATACTCGAGTAAAATATTGGATGATTTGATGTCTCGGCTGAGCCAATGATCAAATGGATCTTTGATGGCGTTTTCAACCAAACGGGATGCACTGGTTGTGACCAATTTTTCTTTTGTTTGTCCTTGAAATTGCGGATCTTTGATGAAAACGGATAACATTACACCGGCCGTGTTCAAAATATCATCAGCCGTGATATCTGTAGCTTTTTTGTTGCCGGTCATTTCTGCATAGGCTCGAAGTGATTTTGTTAAGCCGGCTCTTAATCCTGTTTCATGGGTTCCCCCTAAAGGAGTCACAACCGTGTTACAATATGAATAAGAAAATCCGTCTTTAAAGTCATCCATCCAACAAATGGCCCATTCAACAGCGCCCTCGTTATCCGGTAACTCAACCCGACCGGTGAAAGGTTTAGGTGTGACAACAGATCTGTCTTTAATTAAATAATCCAAAAAGTCAGCCACCCCATTGGGGAATTTTAAAATTTGTTCTGCTGGAGTTTTGTCATCATTGCCGATTAAAATGGGATCACATGACCACCTGATTTCAACCCCACGAAACAAAAAGGCTTTTGTGCGACTCATCCTGAAAAGAGTGGAGGGTTTAAATCTGGTTGTTTCGCCAAAAATTTCTGTATCCGGAATGAAGGTAACACTTGTGCCCCGTCTGTTGCTGACAGCTCCGACACAGACCAGATCCGTGACGGGTTTGCCTTGCTTATATTCTTGACGATAAAGTTTTTTTTCTCTGGCAACTTCAATGACCATATGAGAAGAAAGGGCATTCACTGCGGATAAACCGACGCCGTGCAATCCTCCGGAAACACCATAAGCACCACCTCCGAATTTTCCGCCGGAATGTAATGTTGTTGTGATCACTTCCAAAGCAGATTTGTCCGGATATTTAGGATGTGGGTCAACGGGGATTCCGCGTCCATTATCCTTTACGGTAACGTAACCGTTTGCGCTTAAAATAACCTCGATATTCGTGGCATATCCTGCAACGGCTTCATCCATGGCATTGTCAATAATCTCCGCAACAAGGTGATGATAGGCGCGTTCATCAATTCCGCCGATATACATCCCCGGACGTTTGCGGACCGGCTCTAACCCTTCCAGAACTTCAATATCTCTGGCCGAGTATTCATTTTTTTGTGGTGTAGCATTAAATAAATCAGACATACACTTATCTTACTTAAAATTTTTTTAAAACGCAAGGATAAAATGCCTTTTAAACGCCTTTTTTCTTATTTTTTGAGCTGATAACGATAAAATTCTTCTTTTTGATAAATTTCTTTTTTTTCATTCTTTTGAATGATAAGTTCACGAGGTGTTTCTTTTAAAAGAGTCAGGACATTATCGTTGAAAATATTTAAAAGAGTGGTTTCATTGATTTTGAGATACCAATCAGATTTGTTGTT
>JAZNVO010000008.1:0-3422 GCA_045592885.1 Alphaproteobacteria bacterium | reverse complement strand
TGTATCATTCTTGCCATTTCAAGATTCCCCCCACGCATGGCATAATTATATGCATCCACACCTTCTTTATCTTTAATTAAAGCATCCACTCCTTCACGCAACAGGAGTGAAACAACCTCTTTTTCGCCTTTTAAAACAGCTTTGATTAAAAATGTTTGCCCATTTTCGTCTTGTTCATCTAAATGAAAAGGATGAACCATAACGCCTGTATTTTGAGGTTGAACACTTGCTTTTTGTTGAGTCGTTGGCCTATTTTTTAAAATATACGCCCAATCATCCGAACCAAATATTGTTCTACCCATTTTTAAAGGAGTCCATCCATTGCAATCGGCCTTCGTTACATCAGCGCCATTTTGAACCAAAAACTCTGCAACAGCTGTATGATCGCAAAAAATTGCATGATGCAAAGCCGTTTGCCCCCTATGATCATAAAGGTCAATATCGGCCCCATTCTGAATCAAACATTTTGCCACTTCAATATGCCCGTATATACTTGCCAAAATAAGAGGGGTCAGTTCTTCTCGATCTTTTTCGTTCACATCAAGCCCCTTTTTAATCATTTCTTCAATCATCACTCGTGGCATACCGCTTTTCGCTGCATAATGAAGGGCTGTTTGTTCATTATTTCCCCTTAAAGAAATATCCGCTCCATTTGAAATAAGAAGCACTGCCAACCGATGATTCTTCGTCTCCAACGCTTTCATCAAAGCCGTTTCACCGTCCACGCCTCTTTTATTAACATCTGCGCCCATTTGTAACAAACGCACAACGCCATAATTAAACCCCATATGGGCACAAAAAAGTAACGGTGTATCCCCACTTTTATTTTTCATGGTGAAAACAGCTTTTCCCTTTTCTGCCAAGCACTTCTCAAATTTTTCTTGATTAAATGTTCGTATTGCTTGAAATATCATTGTTCCACCCTTTTAAAACGTATAATCCCTGCCTTAAGATTCTTTTTTTACAAGGTGTTGCGTCTCAATTTTAATGGCCAAAACATCCCTATTCGCTAACCCTTTTTTCATCAAGTCATAATCAATTAATAAATCAAAAATGCCTTTATTACTTGATTGAAAAGCAATCGTTAAGGCCGTTTCCCCTTCTTTGTTTTTCAAATCCAAACGAGCCCCTTTTAAAAGAAGATGTTTGATCATTTCGGGATTTTCCGATTGAACGGCTTTCATCAAAGGTGTTTGCCCCTCTTCATCTTGAACATTGACATCAACGCCTTTGTTAAGCAACACGGCAACCATTTTTTCATCTTTGTTTTCAATGGCACTCATCAACTCTTTTTCCTCTTCAGATAAAGGAAAATAAGTCATTTGATCTTCAGAAAAAAAAGTCTTTAAAACCCCGTCTTCTTTTGTTTCAATCAGGTGCCCTAATTCTTGGTTTTGTCCTTGTTGTCTTTCGCTCATAACAACTCCTTTCGTTCCTCGGCTTTTTTTAACCTTTTTATTGAAATAAAAAATCTTTTTTTTAATTAGTTATTTCAAATTCTTCATCTTATGGTTTAATAAATGCCGGAATAATCACGACCAAATCCGGTGGTGTGTCTTTGGCAATTTGAATGACTTGAAATCTTATTCGGCGCCGGTTTTTGGGCGCCAAAAGCCACCAACAGCTCAACCGCATCTTTCATTCCGGTTTCAAGTGCTTTTTCAACCGGTGTTTGCCCGTTTTTGTTTTTAAAATCAGGGTTCACGCCTAAACTCACCAAATTAAACAACCCTCTTAACAGATTGTTTTCAATAGCAATGTCAAAAATCGTTTTGCCGTCTTTATTGGTTTGATATGGGTCTTTTCCTGCCTCCAACAAACGGGATAATTCCTCTTTGTCTTCTTTTAAAACCGCTTGAATCAATGAACTGCTTAATAAAACACCGTTTGCTTCATCTTTTTGATCTTGAAATTTTTCCAAATCAGCTGTGCGCACAAAGCTTCTGTCCGCGCCATAAGAAATCAACAAACGGATCGCTTCTTGGTTTTCATATTTATGCGCCAAATAAAGAGGGGTGTGCCCGTTTTTATTTTTAAAATCAGGGTTCAATCCCTCTTGAAGCAACAAAGAAAGCGCATTCATCTTGTTGTTTTCAATCACATAATCAAACAAACTTTTCCCGTTTTTATCAAAGAAATAAGGATTTGTTCCATATGAAAGCTCTCTTTTTCCTTTTTTATAGGTCCAAAAAGAATCTTCACCCGACGTTAAATAAATTTTCAACAATTGATCATCATCTTTTAAAGCTGCCTGAATCAAATTCGGGTCCAAAACATATGGACTTTCATAAGTCAGCTCTTTCGGCTCATAAATTTCAAGAACTTCAACCGGTGTGGACAATTCGCCGTTTTCTTCGGCATAATCCATTGCCGTTTGACCATATATATCCTCAACATCCTTATCGGCACCACCATCTAACAAAGCTTCAATCGTTTCTCGCCAAGCATAATCATAACTCCAATCGTTCATTTGAACGGCAAACATCAACGCCGTCTGTCCTTCTTTATTTTGTTGATCAACTTTGGCCCCTCTTGAAAGAAGCAAACGAACGGCAGCAACTTCCCAATCGTCTGCAGCATGCATCAAGGCCGTTTGACCTAATTCGTCCAACAAGCTCAAATCAGCGCCTCTGTCAATTAATGTTTTCATCACACGCACATATCCTTGTTGAGCGGCATACATCAAAGCCGTGTATCCATTCTTATCCGTGGCATTCACATTTTCAATCGTTTGAGCCAAATAAGCGGCAGCTCTTTCATTTTTTGACACAATGGCATTGATAATAAAATAAAGCTGTTCATCCATTTCTTCATAATATGGCTTTGTGAACAATTCATCAAAATAAAGGCTTCTTTTCAAAACAGGATAAACAGATCCCCCCTCATTGTTTTTCACACAAGGATCAGCCCCAAAATGATAAAAAATATGAAGCATTTGTTTCACATCCTTTTCATTGCTCGGCGCATAAAAATCAATTTGCGCATTAACATAATGCATCAATGCCGTATATCCGTTATTGTCTTTCAAATTCGGATGAGCACCGGCTTCAAAAAGATCTTTAACCATCCACTCGCTTTTTTGTTTGGCTGCCGACATCAATGCCGTCGTCCCGTCTTGATCCGCCGCATTCACATTGGCACCTCTGGATGCCAACCATTTCACAATATCCGGTCGAAAATCATTTGTTGCATAAACAATCAACGGCACGCCGTTTTCATTTCTCATGTTAAGATCAATATCTTCAACATCATATAACGCTTTTATTTTATCCAAAGAACCATATCTGACATATTCAAAAACTTTTTCGACAGCCGTCATTTTTTTCTCCTTATTTTGCTTTTTTTAAGCCATGTTTTTAAAAGCTTTATATTTTTAATATAATCATCAAAAAATAAAGCTCCTTATTTTATCATAAAAAGCT
>JAZNVO010000007.1:0-6606 GCA_045592885.1 Alphaproteobacteria bacterium | reverse complement strand
CCATCAACAAGAAGAGCATAAATACTCATTCCATTTTCAAGCGCTCTTAATTGTTCCAATTTTTCAATATTTTCCAGAACACCAACCGGATAAGAAATAATTTCTTGCAAAGCTTTTGCCCGATACACATAAATTCCAATATGCCAATAAGCAAAGTTATAATCCGAAACATTATCTCTGTTAAACGGAACGGGTGATCTTGAAAAGTAAAGTGCTCTGCCAAAATTTTCCCCTTCTCTTAATCCCATTGCAATTTTAACATGTGACGGATCTAAAATATCTTTTTCATCCGTGATTTTCATACCGACAGTCACAATATCGGCTCCTGTTTTTTCCATCACCTCAACCAATTTCAAATTCAAAGCCGGATCGACATTGATGCCATCTCCTTGAAATGAAATTGCAATATCATATTTTGTTCCATCCGGATCAATTTCTTTTAAAGCAGCCGCAATACGATCTGTTCCACTTGGAAGAGCCGGATCAGTCAAAATCGCTTTTGCTCCAAATGTTTTGGCAACATCAATAATTTCTTGATCACCTGCCGCAATATAAACATCTTCTGTCGGATGAACTTTAATGGCATGTTCATAAACATGTTGAATCAACGGCTTTGAATTAATCATTGCCAATGGTTTATTCGGCAATCTGGTTGATTTTAAACGTGTTGGGATTAAAACGGCTACTTTTGACATGATTCAAACTCCTTTTTAATGCGATTAATCACTTCTGCTTTGGCATTTCCAAAATATGGTTTCCCCGGTTGATTCCAAACCGTTCCCGGCCAATACGGATCTGACTCATACCGACAAATCACATGCACATGTAATTGAGGGGTCAAATTTCCAATCATTGCCACATTTATTTGTGTCGGATTAAATAACCTTGTCATAACCTTTTCAGCCAACTCAATTTCTTTCATCAAAGTTAAACGTTCTTCAGTTGTTAAATCTAACATATTGCGGACGTTTTCTTTTCTTGGCACCAAGAATATCCATGGACACAATACATTATCTTCAAATAAAACAGTTGAAAAACCTAAATCACAAACATAAGATTTTTTTTGAAGCGAGGGATGAAGTTTGAACATGATTCCTCCTAATTTTAAAGTTAAGTGACAAATGTGAAAATTGTTCGGTTACATAGGTCGGCATTGTTTTATGATGTTGGTATAGGGTATCCAAAATCCCTCCTTGGGATAAAATATCTCCGGTTATTCCCGTTTTGGTAACTAATAATGTTTTAAGACCGGCTTGATTTCCACCTAAAACATCTGTTTCAACCGTGTCCCCAACCATAATGGTTTTTTCTTTCAAAGCTCCTGTTTTTTCAATAGCATAATCAAAAATATACCCATACGGTTTTCCAAACCAATGAACATCACCACCCATTTCTTCGGCATATTTACCCAAAGAGCCTTGAACCAAAACCTGTTTTCCCTTACTCATAAACGTTAGATCCGGATTGGCACAAACAATCGGCACTTTCTTTTCAATAATCAGGTTTAAAAGAGCAGCATATTCTTTAAAAATACGTTCCCCTTCCTCCGGATCAACTGCACCAAAACCACTTAAATATACACAATCGGCTTTAGCTATATCTTCCGTTTGATGAGAAACAACATTTTCAAACATCAATTTATTTTCCGTTCCCAAAACAAAATATTGATACTCTTTTTTTCCGGTTATTTTTTCAAAAAAACCTTGATTTAAAACATGCCTAAACGCCTCACCGGAAGTTATAACATCATCATAATGAACACCGGTAATCAAACCTTTTTTTTCTTGACTTTTAATAAAAGGGTCACGAAGAACCGTTGCATTTGAAAGAAGGATTATTTTCTTACCGCTTTCTTTGAGAGATTTCAAAAAATCAAGTGTTCCGTCATAAAAGGCTGACCCATCCCATAAAAGGCCGAACATATCCAAAAAATAAGTATCAACTCCTTCAATTTCAGAAACAGAAGAAATTTTTTTCGGAAAATTCTGTTTATTTTTCGACATACCCCGTTAATCCCTTTTTGCACAAATGATAGTTGTCTTTGGCTTCGCGGATTAAACGGCGAGCTTCTGCCGGACCCTGCAAATTTTCAATTTTAACTTCTTTTTGTTCCAAAATTTTATAATCTTCAAAAAAGCGTTGCAAAACTTTCAACAAATGGGGGGGCAATTGATCAATATGAGCATAACAATTATATTCTTGATCATCCACATTGATTGCAATGATTTTATCATCTGCTTCACCACCGTCAATCATTTTCATAACCCCGATCGGTCTGGCTCTCATAATGCAAAGCGGTGTCACCGGAAATTGACTTAAAACCAAAATATCCAACGGATCATTGTCATCCCCATATGTTTTTGGGATAAATCCATAGTTTGCCGGATAGTGCACAGCACTATATAAAATACGGTCAACTTTTAACAAGCCACTTTTTTTATCTAATTCATATTTTATTTGTGATCCTTTCGGCACCTCAATAATAGCCGGTATAATATCCGGAAAATCGGGGTAATGTTCAACTTCGTGCCATGGATGCATCTCTTTATCCTTTCAAAATAACTGTTTTTTAGCCCTAATAAAGGGCATTTTAATGTTTCATAGTTTATCATGCACATCTTTTTTGTCAAGTTGAAAAAATAGCTTTTTATTTTTATTGTTTCGTGTTATGAGTATATTTAGAGAAATTTTTAACATAAGGAGAAAAAAATGTCATTTTTAATCGGTATTATTATCGTTTTAGCAGTCCTTGCTCTTTTGCTTATTTCAATCTATAACTCTCTTGTCACAAGCAGAATGCAAACAAAAGAAGCTTGGAGCACCATTGAAACACAGCTTAAGCGCCGTTATGATTTGATTCCAAATCTTATCGAAACCGTCAAATCTTATGCAAAACATGAATCAAAAACTCTTGAAAATGTCATTAATGCCCGCAATATGGCTATGAGCGTTAAAGATTCTTCCGTTCAAAAAGAACAATATGAAAATATGCTGACAGGCACACTCAAATCTTTATTTGCTCTTTCGGAAAATTATCCTGATTTAAAAGCAAATCAAAACTTTATGGAAATGCAACAGGAATTAACGGATACGGAAGATAAAATACAAGCTACCCGTCAATTTTATAACACAACGGTTATGAGCTATAACACCGCCATTGCCGTTTTTCCGAAAAATATTATTGCAAAATGGTTCAATTTCACGCCGGAACGCTTTTTTGAATTGGAAGAAAGCGAAAAAGAAGCCGTTTATAAAGCTCCCAAAGTTCAATTTTAAAGGAGTCTAAATGAGTAAAACCGTCTACGATCACATCAAGCAAAACAATCGCAAAACAGCCTTTTTGGTTGCTTTGTTTCCAATTTCACTTCTTGTAACATTTTTTGTTGTGCTATATGCTTTATTATATTTAAATGCACAAACAATAGTAGAGCAAGCACTCGTTTTGGATACAACTCTTTATTATGTGAAACACTTTGCTTGGATTGTGATCGTGACGGGACTTGGGTGGATGGGCATTTCTTGGGCCTTGGGCGACAAAATGATGCTTGCTTTCGCCGGCGCACAAGAACTTGAAAAAAACACTAAGGCAAACAAAGCTATTTATAATCTTGTTGAAAATACAGCTTTGGCTGCCGGTCTGCCCTGCCCCAAAGTTTATGTTATTGAGGATGAATCTTTAAACGCATTTGCAACAGGAAGAGATCCAAAATCCGCCTCAGTCGCTCTTACAACAGGTATCATAAAAAAATTAGACACCCTTGAATTACAAGGTGTGATTGCTCATGAAATGGCTCATATCGGGAATAGAGATATTCGCCTCAACATGATGCTTATCTCCGGAGTCAGCATTTTTGGTTTTTTAGCTGAAATTCTTTTTAGAGCCGGCTCTGCCAGTTCCGGAGGAGAAAACAAAAGTCCTGTTCCAATCGTTTTATTTGCCTGTGGAATTACCTTTTTTATCTTCAATCTATTAATTGCCCCATTGCTTCAAATGGCTGTCACAAGAACAAGAGAATATGCTGCAGATGCAACAGCCGCTCATATCACCAGGCATCCGCAGGCCCTTGCCAATGCATTAAAAAAAATCACACAGGATGCGCGTGTTGAAGCATTGGACAGTTCAAAAAAAATGGCTATTGCCTGTATTCACACTCCCCTTTCAGCCGAAACCGTTTCTTTATTCGCAACCCATCCGCCTGTTGAAGACAGAATCACTCGTTTAAACCAAATGGCAGGAACCGGACTTTAATCAATGACAAATTCATTATCTATCCGTCTTATTTCCTTTTTAAAAATACTGCTTGCAATTCTTTTGTTTTTGATATGTTTAACCGTGTTTTTATATGGAGTTTCATGGGCAGTAGTCTTGCTTATCAGTTTGCCACAATATGCATGGACGGATGTTGACGGGCTCCATTATAAAACGTTTATTCTTTTGCTTATCCCAACACTTCTTTGTGGATTATGGTGGGCAATTTATGTCACAAAAAACCAAAATATGATTGTCATCAACAAAACAAAATCTTTTTTGTTGGAGCCAGATCAATATAAAGAAATTTATCAAAAAATTTCATTAGTGGCCATGACATTAAATATTCCAATGCCCAAAATTTATTTCACAAATGATACAGGGATAAATTCACTTTTAGTTTCAAATACCAAGAAAGAATCAGCTCTTATTTTTTCCAGTCACGTTATTGAAAAAAACGACTTGGATATCATTCAAAATATGGCTGTCTTTCACCTTTTGGACGTTCAATCACGAAAAAATGCGTTTAAAACATATGTCGTTGCCCTTACAACTTGTTTTTCTATCTTGTTTGAAGCACTGATGAAAAGAGTTTTCAAAAAAAAAGCCTTTGGATTTCGTTTAGAAAAAATTCAAATTCTTTTATATCCCCTTCGATTCGTTTTGTTACCCTTATTAGCGATTCTTATCATTTTTGCCTTATATGATCGATTAATTGCACCAGTTCTTTCTTTATTTTGCTCGCCAAAAGACATCTTTACACAGGATAAAAATGCGATCAAAATTCTTCAAGCACCGTCAAAATATATCAATACTCTTTATATGGTGCAAGATAATCCCCGTGTTTTAATGTTTGAAAACGGAGCAACTTTTATTTCTTGTTTTCAAGATCCGACCAATCACTTGGGGTTATTCAAACTGGCTGGCTGTCATCCGACAATTGAAGAACGCATTCACCGAATTAAAAGTCAATTCAAAGTTTATTTCATATATGAAAAGGAGGAAAAATGAGCGAAACTCAATCACCCATTATTGAAGAAAATCCACGCCCGACATGGGATGAATATTTTATGGAAGTTATGCATGCTCTGTCCAAACGAGCCACCTGTAATCGTGGGAAAACGGCTTGTTTAATTGTGAAAAACAACAATATCATTGTTTCAGGATATGTCGGCTCGCCTCCGGGACTTCCCCATTGTGACGAAGTGGGACATTTGATGAAAAAAGTTGTTAATGAAGACGGAAGTATTTCTGAACACTGCGTACGCACCATACATGCAGAACAAAATGCCATTTGCCAAGCAGCAAAACGAGGGGTTTCCATCGAAGGAGCAACTCTTTATTGCAAACTTGCACCTTGCAGAACGTGTGCAATGTTACTGATTGCCTGTGGAATCAAACGCATTGTTGCGGAATATAAATATCATAAAGGAGCCGATTCCGAAGAAATGTTCAAAGCTGTCGGCATTGAAATTAAATATATCAATGATGAGGTCTTAAAATATAAATAAAAGTGTGATAGTATTTTGTTGTGATAATTTAATTATCCATTGTGAATAACTTTCGAAAATGGACCTCAATGACTTTCATTGAGGTCTCTTTTTTATGCCAAATTTGACAAATTTATTTTTTTGCGATAAAGTGGAATTTTGCAAATTTTGACACACACATATCCTGAATTGGTTATTTTCTTTTTATATAAAAACTGTATCACTTTTGAAATTTTTTTCAAAATAAACATCTTTTTTTGATTAATTTCCGATCCAATAAATTGATCCGAACAAGTCACATTATAATAATTTCTTGCAGATTTAAATTTGTTTTGAAGATATTGATATTGGAAATAAAAACGCTCCTCAACGTTTCCAAAAGAATAATGCCGACACTTTAAAGCCAAAATTTTTGAAGGGATGTCATATTTTTCTCGAGCAGTTATGCAAAACTCTTCAACATACAAATCCCAAGATAAATTTTCATCAAATCTTAAACCATATTTTTTTATCAACGATGAATGAACAATTAAACATTGGCAATCAAAAGTTCCAACTTCTGACAAAGGCAAACATTTATTCCCAACAACTAATAAACCGCTTCCGTCTTTATTTGAATTTTCAATTTCACCGAAAACACGTGATGAAAATCCATTCCAATTCAACGCTACACCAATGGGGCCATATAATGCATTTTTATCCAAACTTTCAAAACGAGTCATTAAATCTTCTTTAATTTCCCAATCTTCGTGACAAAAAACAAACCAATTTTCTTGAGAATAATCATAATCTTCCAAAAATGAATTATATCTTTTAGGAATGGTTAGATTTTCTTTGTTGTTATCAAAGGCATAAAAATGCGTATCT
>JAZNVO010000006.1:0-6150 GCA_045592885.1 Alphaproteobacteria bacterium | reverse complement strand
AACATATTTTTCTGTTATATTTGTGATTTCATTTAATAATTTTGAAGCATATTTTTGAGTTTTATTTAATGAATATAAACAAAAAAAACAGGAAAGAAAAAAGATAAAAACAAGAGTAGGTTTAAGAAATTTATTCATTTTGAAATCCTTTAACATCTTTATTGAATGTATATTAAAATGACTTTGAATGTCAAATTCTTTTTAAAGTTTGGTGGTATTTTTGTTGTTTTTTTATTTTTTATGTGATACCTTGTTAAAATAATAGTGTAAATAAAGGAGCTAAAAAAATGCTGGATAAAATTAGGGTATTGATAGAACTTAAAAGAGATTTAAATAAAGTTGACGAAAATGGAAATATTTTGTTGCATGAAGCTGTCAGAAACGGGAATTTAGAAGCTGTTCAATTATTGTTAGAGAATGGGGCAGTGGTTGATTTAACGGATGAAATGGGTAATACGGCTTTGATGCTGGCTTCTTGGAATGGAGAAAAAGATTTGGTTTCTTTATTGGTTCAAGAAGGAGCCGATATTAATTCGGTGAACAGATGGGGGTATACACCTTTAATTTGTGCTTCAAGTAAAAGACAATCAGCTGTTGGGGCGATTTTGCTTTCACTTGGCGCAGATCCTGAAGTGGAAAATATCGAAGGGGACACGGCTTTATTAATTGCTTCCAAACAAGATGATACAGAATTGCTTTCAAATTTATTTTTAAAAGGAGCCGATATTCATCATCAAAATAAAAACGGACTTGATTCGCTTATGTTAGCTGCCTTGGTGGGAGCTGAAAACGCTGTTCAATTGCTTTTAAAGAGCGGAGCGGATGTTTCAAAAACATCAAAAGAAGGATATACGGCGTTAATGTATGCATCAGAACAGGGATATTTGAATATTGTTCAAATGTTGACTGATTGGGGAGTTGATTTATCAATGAAAAATAAAAACGGATTAAAAGCAGTGGATCTTGCTTATGCCGGTGGAAAAAAAGAGATTGTTAATTATTTTTTTGATAAAATGGGCGAAGAAGCACTTGAACCACAATATAGAGAGCTTCCTAAAAAGTTTTTTTCAGCTGTTTCGAAAGGGGATATGGTTGCCGTGAAAGAAATGCTTTCATGGGGTGTGGATATAAATAAACCGGATTCTTATGGAACAACGCCCTTAATGGCGGCTTCATTTAAAGGATATGAAACATTGGTTCGGTATTTGATTGACTCAGGTGCCGACATGGAATTAAGGGATCAAAACGGATTAACGGCAATAGATTATGCTGTTAAAAATGAAAAATATGAAGTTGCAGCGCTTATAAAAAAATCAATTGAAAATGAAAAAAAGGTTCCCCGTATTTTTAATGCTGTTGCAAAGGGAGATTATAACCGTTTAAAACGGTTTATTGAAATGGGCTTTGATGTTAATAGTAAAGATGTAGATGGTAATTTTGTATTGATGAACGCCGTTTTAAAAGCAGATATGGATATTGTTCAATTGTTATTAGAAAATGGGGCGTTGGGTAATTTGAAGAATAAAAAAGGCGAGGGGATAATTGATCAAATCGAAAAGTTAGAAACATCTTCCCTTAAACTTGTTCAAATGGTTGCTCTTTTGCAAAAATTTAAAATATCGCTTCAACAACCATCGGTAAGTGGATGTTTTATTGAAGATATTGTTCTTTCAAAAGGAAAAAATCCGACTGAAAAGAAAATTGCCAAAAAATTATTGGATTCTTTAGGACTAAGAACAAAAGGAACTTTATCAAAATCAAAAGATATGGATCGGATGTAAAAAAAAAGAGGGATTTTAAACATCCCTCTTTTTTTTAGTTAACTCCCGGAATGAAAATTTCAGCTAAGGCACCCGGCGGAATGCGTTGTTTGCCATATTTCGGGTTTGCCCAAGAAATTTTACGTAACGGAACTTCGGTTAGTTTAAGTGCGGTATCAAAAAAGCTTTCTGCCATTTGGTCATATCGGGTTGCATTCATAATATAAAGAACACAGGCTTGTCCTTTCACAACACGACCGCAAAGAGGTAATTTTTGGCGGATATCCTGGTTGCGGATAACGTTTTGCAACCCTTTTGGAGGAGGTTGAGACGATCCGCCAAACATCATTGCTCCGATTAAAATACCAAAAATAACAGCCCCCATTAAAATAAATGCCAAATTTCTTGAGTTTGACAGAAAAGATTGGGCATCTGACATTTGAGAATGTTGATAAGAGGGCGTATTTATTTCAGCTGTTCCTTGTGACTGCATCGGTTGTGTCGGAATTCTTTCCGATTGCCCTGGCATGGATCTTTGTGGCTGAATGGGCGATCGTTGAACTTGAGTTCCGGGCTGATGGGGTCTTACCGCTCGTTGAGGAACAGCGTGTTGAGAAGAAACAGGCCGCTGGGGCATTTGTCCTTGTCGTTGAGGTGGAATCATTCCTCCTTGAGGGCGACCTTGAGGGTTTTGAGGTCGTCTGACCATATTGCCCTGAGGTTGCATATTGGGATGCTGTCTTTGCGCAGGCGAAGACAGTGGCTGTCCTGATCTGTTTTGCATTTGCGATGATTGTGGCATCATGGGTCTGTTTTGTGTTTGTTGTGATGGCCGTTGTGGCATCCCTACCGGACGTGTAGCAGGTTTATTTTGTTCTGTCATTAATTTTCTCCTACCAAACGAATGAGTTTTAATTTTACCAGAATTAACAGTTCACCGCCGATAGCGATATTCGGAATACCGATGATTGCTAATTCATCATTAAGAGTTGCATTGATATTAAAAGATGAAATTTCACCTTGTTGTGCGTTTAAAGTAATGAGTGCATTTATTTTTGATTCACTATCCATTTTAGGATTGATGCTTAAATTTAAATAAGGAGCAATATTATTCCGAACGGCACATTTTGAAACGTCAAAAAACATTCGCCATCCGTTTGGAACAACACTGATTCCTTCACTGAGTAAAGTGACAGGATTTGTTTGTTGAATGACATTTAAAAAAGAATGACTCCTTCTGGTGTTATTTAAAACAAGTAAGTTTCCTTGTAATCCGTTTGTAGCGGAAAAAACATTATCGTGGCCGTATGCTTGAATGATTTTTCCCCAATTTGCTTGAGAACTCAATTGATAAGTTTGCGTGTCGGCAACCAACATTTCACCGTTGGCTTGAATGCTTTCAATCAAATCTTTGACGGTTTTTTCTTCGGCGCGTGTTAATGTTAATCTTAAAACACCTTCTTTCCAATCAGTTACAATATTTTCAATCCCGGCACCGCGTAAAGCATCCAACACTCCCAAAATTACCAATCTGTTTTTGGGTAGAGAAATGGTAAAATCAGCTTGTCTTGAAAGATAAAGTTTTTTGCTGGCTTCATTATATGAATAATAAACTTCTCCGTTTTTGCTGAGCGCTTCAACAACGGATTCTAAATCTCCGTATACATTTTTGGCAGATAATGTCGGATAAACCTTATCTTGAGTGTAAACTAAAATACCGGCCTCATCAACCAATGTTTGGACGGCTTCATCTAACTGATTATTTTTGAATGTATATCCGTTCACTTCAAATCGAGGTAACGGATCGGATGGCGTTGTTTTACTCAGTTTGAAATCTTTTAAGTTAACGGGAACGGTGGTTGAAATATTTTGATTATAAACCCCTCCTGTTGTGCAACGATAGGGGGATTCTAAATCCAAGGTATTCAAATATGAAGTGGTTCCGGTCTGTTGAGGTGAAAACTGCTGTTGAATAATATTGTAAATATCTCCTATTGAAGCAAAAGCGCCTGTTGAGACAAAAAGTGTTGAAATCAAAAAAACGGTTGAAAATTTTCTCATATGTCTATTTCCCTTTTTTTTATTATGAAGCAGTTTTTTTGTTAAAAGAAAACGTCTTTTTCTTTTGTATACCATTTTCTTCTTTTTGTGAAGAGGTAATTTGTTTTTTTTCTGTATCAATGTCGACAAATGGGTCATCTAGCATTTCAAAGCCGTCGGGAGCAGCCCCCAAAAGCTCTGGTTTGTTTGATGTGTCCAAGCTACCTAACATTTTTTTCAAATCACTGACATCTGTTGAGTCACTGATTAAATCGGTCAGTTCGCTCGGCAAATTGTCATATGCGGTTTGCAAATCACTTTCAAGCGATTTCAAAAACGATTGTAACTGTTTTAAGCCGTCAACACGAACCTGTTCAATAGCCGGATAAAAGGTTGGGGAAGCTAAAACAACTTCTAAATCTTTTTTCGATTCTTCCATAACATCAATTAAAAAACCATAGTGTCGATAGGTATATATCTCTTTGTTCCCAAGAGATATACATCTGGCATTGATCCAACATCTGACGGCTGTTAAAAAGTCCAATTGATGGAAAACTTTTCTTGCCATGAACTCTTCGTTCGTTTCTGTTTTTTGTTGTTCATAAACAGGTGTTTTCCAAAAGGGTGACTCAAGATCTTCAAGAGAGCCGTCAAAACTTTCTTCGGTTGCCAGACCGGTGTTTTGATAAGCTTCCTCTTGATATGCATCATCGTAATATGTCTCATTATCTATATATTCTTCGTTATATGAGTCTGTATCATATTCGGACTGATAAGTATCATTTTCAAGATATTGTTGGTTTCCTTCATATTCCGTTTCAATATATTCTTCGCCTTGATAAGCTTCGTCTTGATAAGGTTCATCCTGATATTCAGTATCTTGATAGTCCTCTTGGGCATAATTTAAATCATCATTTTGTTCATCCGGATAGTTTTCTGAAGAGGCATATGTATTTTCATCAATATACTCTTCGTTAGAGTATGTGTCGGTATTATTTTCTATATAATTATTGGGATCTTCATAGTATGATTGCGTATTTTCCTCTTCAATGAATTCTTCCTCTGCTGGGTACGATGTATCTGCACCCTCTGCTGGAATAGAGGCACTTTCTTGGTCATATAAAGAAAGGTCTTCATTTATAGTATCAGTTGGTTCATTAAGAGAAACAGGTCCTTCCATCATTGTTTCTTCAGCTTCAACAATTGAGGGGTTTTTTGAAAATTCTTCAATTTGGTCCGAATCATCTTGAAGAGAGGACTCCCCAATAAAAGAGGAGTTTACTTCTTCTTCGGTTGTCTTTGAGGCAACACTATCCGTTTCATCAATGGGTGTTGGATTTGAAACAGCGGGTATATTAGTTTTTTCCTGTTCAATTTTTTCCTCTAATTTTTGAACTGCATTTTCACCGGGTTCACCAAAAAATTTAAGGCGTTCCCTCAAAATATCAATACGGCTCGAAACGGTTTCAACATCAAGAGGCGTTGTCCCTGTAAAATATCCTTGAATTTCTGCCCAAGCAAGAGAAGCACCATGATATTGAAAAGCATGATCCAGTTTTTCTTTTAAACCGGTTGGTAAATTGGGCAAGGTTTGATAAATTTCATCTGTCCAAGCTTCACCTAATTCCTGTTTTGCGGTACCAACAAAACGTTCAAGGCTGAGTTGATCTCCTTGATAAGCAGAAAGAGCTTCCAGTAAATTTGTTGTATTTGCCATTTTCCTGTCCCCGAAATTTCCCCCTAATCTTGTTTTGAAATATCAAATTCTGAAAGGATTTCCATTTCCTCTTCTTCCAGTTCATCTAATAGCGAATAAGGCTTACTTTTTTTTATATTATCATATAAGCCAAATTCATCGTGAATTCCCAGTTCTTCCAGTAAAGAAAATTCTCTTTCAAGTTTTTCTTCTTTTTTGATCGGTTCAAACGGGTTTATTTCTTTTTCATCTTTTTCTAAAGCGGGAGTGGCATTTTCCGGCGTTGTCATTTCGCTTGTTTCAATTGGTATTAATTCTTCATTAGATGAGGAAGTACTCAAATTGATTTCTTCTTTTTCTGTTGGGGTTTCAACAGGGTGATTGTCTAATGAAAGTTGAGCCGATTCTTCCTTTTCTTTTTTATTGATACGTTTAGAAGCTTTTTTTGTCTTTTGGTCTTGTGTAGATTCTTCTAAAGGTGTATCTGTTTTTGTTGGTTGTTGTGATGCTTTTAATGAACTTAAAGCTTGGCGAACAACGCCGGCCGGCCGTAACTGTTCTTGCATTGTTTGAACGGTTTTTGAAAGTTCTTCAACCGTTTTTTGAAAAAGTTCTGATTGCATAGAGACCATTTTTTCAAATGCGGTTTCAAGC
>JAZNVO010000005.1:0-4437 GCA_045592885.1 Alphaproteobacteria bacterium | reverse complement strand
GTCGGCATTTGTTGCGGAAAAGACAAAAAAGGTAATTTTATTGTCGGTTGGGCAGCAGAATCTGTTGTATATTTTGACACTTTTATTGTTGATGACATTGCCAAAGCTCATGCCGCAATGTGGCTTACAAAATCGCTGAATCATGAATTGATGTTAAGAGATGTGGAACAACACTCTGATTTTCAATTCTTTCATAATTATGTGAACGTGACCGAAGCATTTGCTTATTCGCTCACGGCGCTTGGTTTTTTGAATTTTGAATATGCGCCGGCAGTTCAAAGGTAAAAAGAAAAAAAAGGCGACTTCAACAAAAAAAGGTCGCCTTTTTTGTTAAGGAGAAAAATTATGTCTGAATCAAATCAATCATCCTCTTCAAAATTGGGGATTTTTGGGTTGGCGGCCATTGTTGTCAGCTCAATGATCGGGGGCGGGATTTTTTCTTTGCCTCAAAATATGGCACAAAGTGCCGCCGTCGGCTCCGTTATTTTAGCTTGGGTAATCACCGGAATTGGTATGTATTTCATTGCGAATACATTTAGAATTTTGTCTAATGTGAAACCGGATTTGACCTCGGGAATTTATATGTATGCTCGAGAAGGGTTCGGTCCGTTTATGGGATTTAATATCGGGTGGAGTTATTGGTTATGCCAAATTTTCGGAAATGTCGGCTATGCCGTGATCACCATGGATGCGTTGAATTATTTTTTCCCCGGCACATTTCAAGGCGGAAATAATTTAAATTCCATTATCGGTGGTTCACTTTTAATCTGGTTTTTCAATTTTTTGGTGTTAAGAGGTGTCAAACAAGCAGCTTTTATCAACCTTGTTGTCACAATTGCAAAAATTGTTCCCCTTGTTTTGTTTATCATTATTTCGATTGCTGTTTTTAATTTTGATAAATTTGATTTTGATTTTTGGGGGCAGGCTGTGGATGATAAATTGGGATCTGTTGGCACTCAAATCAAAAATACTATGTTAGTAACTTTGTGGGCATTTATTGGTATTGAAGGGGCGGTTGTTTTGTCAGGAAGAGCCGAAAAACAATCAGATGTCGGACGGGCGACCCTTATCGGCTTTTTGGGATGTTTGGTGATTTATGTGTTGCTTTCCGTTTTGCCATTCGGTCTTTTGAGCCAGGCAGAACTTGCCAAAATTCCAAACCCATCTACGGCCGGTGTTTTGGAACACGTTATTGGTAAAGGCGGATCTTATTTGATGAACATCGGAATGATTGTTGCCATTTTGGCCAGTTGGCTTTCCTGGACAATGATTGTGGCCGAAATGCCTCATGCCATGGCAAAAAACGGCACGTTTCCAAAAGTTTTTGAAACGGAAAATAAAAATGATTCTCCAAGCGTTTCTTTGTGGGTCACGAGCTTTTTGATGCAATTGGTGATGGCGCTTGTTTATTTTTCAAATGATGCGTGGAACGCCATGCTTTCCATTACGGGGGTGATGGTTTTGCCTGCTTATTTCATCAGCGCTCTTTATCTTTGGAAAATTTGTGAAGATCATGAATTTCTTTCAAAAGCCGGTATTTCAAGGTTTTCTGCCTTAATCACGGGCTTTTTGGGGTCAATTTATGCCTTGTGGCTCATTTATGCCGCGGGACTTGGATATTTGTTGATGGGTGTGATTTTCATTGCGCTTGGCATTCCGCTTTATATGATTTCTCGGCATGAACAAGGGGCGCGCTTTTTTACGGATAGTGAGGCACCGGATTCTTTCAAAATGTTCACCGAATCTGAAAAAGCACTTTGTATCGTTATCATTGTAACGGCACTTGTGGCGCTTTATGCGTTTTCACATAAATTGTTGACGCTTTAATCACGGACGGCAAAATAAAAACCGCTTCTTTATTGAAGCGGTTTTTTCTTTTATGCCACACGGGAGCCCATTTGCGATTGATAACCTGCCATTGGTGGAGCGCTTGGGGTGCGCTGTCCGGCGTTGGCCAAAGCGCTGTTGGTTGACTGCACTTCCTCTGTTTGTTCATCCCTTGGTTCTTGTTCCGCATTGGCCAAAACGGAAGAAACGCCTTCTTTTTTCGTTTCTTCGGTGCGTTCGCCGGCCTCGGCCAATGTTCCTTGAAGACCTTCTTTTTTGGCACTTTCTTCTTCGGTGTTTGCCAAAGCAGGGGCGGGAGGCATTTCTTGTTCGCCGGATTGAGGAGTATTTGCTTTTTCCGGTTCTGTTTGCGTAAGGGCCACCCCCGTGCCAAATTGACTTTCGGGTGCCTGTTCTTTTGCATTCGGATCATTGACGGGAATGTCTGGTATGGTAATGGTAAATTCTTCTTCTGTTTCGTTTGTCGCTATTGCTGAGGGATCTGTTTCTTCATTTCCATCCATTTCTTCTTGTTCGATTGCCTCTTCTTCGCCTTTTGAGGCAAGAGTGCTCTCATCATCGATGGGTTTATCTTTCAATCCGGCATCCATTCCAGCAAATGGATTGACTGAAGGATCCAACAGGTTGTAACTTGAGCTGTCGTATCCAAATGAATCATTGTCAAGGTCCATATTTTTCATATTGTTAGTTATATCCTCTTGAATGTTATCATTCAAACTACCAGCAATCTTATTGTTAACTTTATCCCCTAAATCTTGAGTTAGTTCTTCAGCTATTATGAGACTAGCTTCTTCCATTGCAACCATAAGGTCAGAATTATTTTTATCAATAGCTTGTTGAGTTATCTCCTCTGCGTTTTCAGCTAGTTGTTCATTGATCTTCCTTTGGGCTTCTTGTTGGATTTCTTCGCTTATCCTCTCCATTTCTTTAAAGAATGAGTCGGTTTTTGTTTGGGCATCATCATCTATTTCCTTTTTTCTTTCATTTATTGTTTTTCGTGCTTCCGTTTGTTGGTATTGCATCCATAGAGAATAATTGCCTCTGTCTTCTTCTTTAAGGCTGGCAATTGCGAGCACATCGACGCTTTTGAGCAATTCTTCTGTTTCTTTATCCCTATCGAGATTTGGATTTTTTTCCTTTTCGTGGTTTTGAACTAAGATGATCGATTCTTTTAATTCGGCAGATCTCCGAATAATCTCGGATTTGTTGCGTTCGCTCTCGGGCTTTGAGGTTTCCTCCATAAATGCCCTTTGCGCTTCTTGATACATTTTATTATATCCAATTGTTTTTTCGTTGGCAAGCATACGATCTTCTCTTTTAACAAGCTTTGGTTTGACTGTTTCTCCTTGTAGTCGGCGGGCAGTATTATTCTCTGACCTCTTTTTTGTGAGTTTTGTCCCGTTTGAGGCTATTATATATGATTGAGTATCCTTTCCCGTTTTTGCGGAATCTTGGTTATTTGTATTGGGTGAAGCTGTATTCTCATCTTTTAGTTGGGCCTCTATCTGAATTAGATTTTCTTTAGCCTTTTGTCTTGATTCGTCATCTTTGGCATTTTCAAATTCTTTAGAAACCCTAGCATAATTCATATTAAGATCTGTATTTTTTCTAGCTTCCTCAATATTTTTTCTAGCTTCCTCAATTGTTTGTTTGGAAGTCTCAAAATTTAACTCCAGTGTATTGCGGGCCTTTTGATAGTTTTTTTGAGCTTCTGTCAAGGAAAGTATATGCTCTTTTAACTGGGCTTGTTTTTTTTGCGAAGCGTTTGTTTGTTTCGCTGCGTCTTCTATCTTTTCTGAAACCGTTGTAGCATTTTTTGCATCCCTGAGATGTTCATTACAAGCATTTTTTAAGTTTTGATGATCTTGGTTTAGTTTAGAGTCGTTGCGAAGAAAATCTTGAACTGCCTCTGGGATTGATTTTTCTCGTTTGGATGATGATTTTTTTGCATGTTCATCAAGATGCTTGAGATATTCTGGCGTTATCTTTTTTAGTCTGATGTATGAGAGGGAAACTTTGGGTACCCGGGAAAGTAAAATGTTTCGTGCTTCTTCAGGAGATTTACCATGTTGAATCAAACGAATGAGGGCAGTATCCACGTTATCTTGCGCGTTTTTTGAGAGGTGTTCAACTTTTTTTAGGATTTCTTCTGAATTTTTTTTATGATAATCAGCTTCTTTTTTTGGAAGATCAATAATCTGGATTTTTTCCCCATTGCGATATGTGCTTTCATAAATGATTGATGGGTCTTTTTTTACAGCTTCTTCAAATTTGTCGGTATTTTGAAGGATGACTTCTGCATCCGCTTTATAATATCTATAAAATTCATTAAGTGTCAAATTTGCTTTTTGTGCTTCCGATAAGCGATTATATTCATCTCTTAACTGTTGCACTTCAAAATCTTGTTGTGCTTGATCGAAGCGTGCGTTTGAATTACCGTTGACGGTGGTGATACTTGCGGTGTTATTGGTTTCTTTCGCTCTTTCCAAAATGCGCATCACGGTTTGCGGAATTGAAATTTGTTGTTCCATTCGGCGAAATTGATCTTTGATTTCGGGGTCGGAAGATAAAACCGCATATTCGCTTGCC
>JAZNVO010000004.1:0-3075 GCA_045592885.1 Alphaproteobacteria bacterium | reverse complement strand
ATTTTTTTGAATCAATTTTTCTGCCACCTGACAATCCCCAAATCGGGCAACCATCAACAAGGCCGTCCACCCGTCTTCATCTTGATAACTCACATCAAGTCCGCTTTCAATCAAAGCGAGTGCTTTTATGTTATTTTTTTTCCATGCTCCACAAGCTTTAAAAAACGAATAAGCTATCGACTCATTAAGTTTTTTTGCAAGGGCTTTTGCCCCTTTTTCTTCATGACAAAGCTCTGATAAAGATAAATCCTCAAATAACTTATTAAAAAAATCATCAAATAATTCTTTATTCATTTTTTATCTCTCTTGTTGTTTTTTTTCTTCAACAATTTGACCGGTTCTTATATTCATTGCTTGATGTTTGAAAAGTTTTCCAGCTTCAATTTTCTTTTGCATTTTATATCCTTTTTATCGAAAACGCTCCGACAATCCGACACGAGAAAATTGATTTTGTGTGTCAGCATCCAAAAACAACGGATTTTTATCAATACTTGCCTTTGGTTGCCAAGACCTGATTTTTCGACAACTCTTTTGCTCCTCTTCTTGATTCAAATAATCCGTATTGATATCTTCGTTTTTCATCGATTGACTGAAATCATCCACCTCATCTTCATTGTTTGGCAACCATCCAACACCTGATTCAATCAACTCTTGTTTGTCAAAACTCGCCGTTGATTGACAAGGATTAATTTTTTGTTTCTTCAAAGTCTTTTTCACCGCCTCTTGAATCAAATGAGCCGTTTCGATATCTCCATTTTTCATCGCTTGATTGAAAGCATCTACCCCATCATCATTTTTTGCCAACACATCTGCCCCGGCATCAATCAACTCTTTTGTGATTTGAATAGCTCCCTCTTGAACGGATATCAACAAAGGGGTATTTCCTTTTTCATCTTTTTCGTTCACGTCAATACCGGCTTTTAAAAAAACTTTCATTTTTTCAAGATCTTTATACTCAATAGCCGCTAAAAAAGCATTCATAATCATGGGGTGATTAACATAATTTGCTTCCTTCAGCAAAAGTTTAAGCGCTTCAATGCTTTTTTCCCCTGTTTCCACAACAGCCAACATAAACGGCGTTAAGGTCCCAAGCAATGTCTCCGCTTCAATATACACACTGTTATATAAAAGCGCCTTTTTTAATCCTTCTATATCATCATCCATAATACAATCAAAAAGTTCAGGCCATTTTGTTTTCATTTTTAAAATCCTTTTATCACTTTGATTTACCTTAATTTTTAAATCCCGTTTTGTCGACCGAAGTTTTGCGGCGTTAAAACTTGTTGAGAGACAACTTTTCTTTTTAAAAGCCCTTCTTTCACCGCCTCTTGAATTCTTCTTGCAATTAAAAGATTGCCTTTTTTCATTGCCAAATTATATGCATCAATCCCCTTATTATCTTTAATTAAAACATCCGCTCCATTCATAATCAATTCTTGAAAGATAGCAAAATTGTTTTTTTCAATAGCGATCATCAACGCTGTTTTGCCCTCCTCCTCTTGGATATTTAAATCAGCGCCGTTTTCAATCAAAAGGCTGGCAATCTCTTTATTTTCATGATAAACCGCAATAATCAACGCATTATATCCATATTTATCTTTCTTGTTTAAATCAACATTCTTATCAATGAAAACTTGAACACAATTCTTATGACCGCCACACACCGCCTCGAATAACGCAGTTCTCCCATAGTCATTTGCATGAGAAAGATCGCCCCCGGCTTCTATAATTGCCAAAACAACTTGATACAATCCTTTTTCTGCAGCTTTCATTAACGGACTTGTTTGATCATCATCATTGATATTCACATCTGCCCCCGCCTCAATTAATTTAAGAGCGCAATCAGTCTTAGAGTAGTTTATCGCAAAAAAAAGCGCCGTCAGATCAGCCTGTGATTTCAAATTCAAATCAGCCCCTAGGTCAATCAATTTTTGAACAACATCACTCCTTCCTTCTCTGGCTGCTTTCATCAATGGCGTTATTTTAGTGGAAGAGTCTTGATAATTCACATCTGCACCGGATTTTAAAAATTCATCTGCAATTTCTTCATGTCCCTCAACAAGCGCCCGATAAAAAGCCTCATTTGTCGCTGCCTTTATTTCATCCAAAATGTCTTTCACATCTTGAAGAGAATTTTGACTCACGGCTGATATGAATTTATGTTCAATATATTTTTCGTATTGCATCTTTCTCATCCTTTTAAAACGTATAATCGCGCCCATAAGAATCTTTTTCCTCAACTTTTTGGGAGGAAATCTTTAACCCATCAATCAGTCCTGTTGCCAAGCCTTTTTTAATCAAATCAATATCAATCAACAAATCAAAAATGCCTTTATTGCTGGATTCAATGGCCATATTTAACGCTGTTTGACCGTTATTATCTTTTAAATCCAAGCGCGCGCCTTTTAAAATAAGATATTTAATCATCTCAATTTTTTCAAATTGAACAGCGCGCATCAAAGCTGTTTGCCCTTGCTTGTTTTGAAAGTTCACATCAGATCCTGCTTGCAATAACAAAGAGGCCATTTTTTCATCTCCATTTTTGCTTGCCCATATCAACAAGGTATCCTCGCTTGAATCTAATAAATTTATGTCCATTCCCTCTCGAAGCATTTTTTTAACGCCCGCTAAATCACCAGCCTCAACGCTTGTCATCAAGAGGTTTTGTTTTTCAAATTCTTGCTTTTCCATACACTCTCCTTTGTTGATTGATGAATTAAAAAATTTTTCTTTCCTTTAACTAAAAAAATAATGCTCCTTATTATACAATAAGGAGTCTTGTTTGTCAATTTATTTCTATAAAATTAAAAGATAATCGATTTTAATTAAAAAAATAAAATCTTTCTTCAATATAACAAGCTTTTTTTTAAAAATTTTATTCAAGAAATACTTAAATTACAACTTTTTTACCTCGTCTTTTAAGTCATCTGATTTTAACTTTTTTTTATCGCGCTCCTATCCTCTTTTTAAATATTAAAAAGGACATTTTTTAACCCTTTTAATATGTTAAAATCCTTTTATCACTTTGATTTACCTTAATTTTTAAACCCCGTTTTGCCTACAAGTGCCTTGCCC
>JAZNVO010000003.1:0-12318 GCA_045592885.1 Alphaproteobacteria bacterium | reverse complement strand
AAATATTTTAAATTGTTTTGCTTTTTTATTTTAAAACAAAAAAAAGTGATTGAATTCACTATCCGTTTATTTTATATTTTAGTTGAGTTTCACATTTATAAGAGGAGTTTTTACTATGAAAAAATACACAAATGAAGAAGAAATCCGCTTGACGGCTTATTATATGTGGGAAGAATCCGGTCGTCCTTGGGGTCAAGAAAATGAATTTTGGCAAAAAGCCTGTGACAAATTGATGGCTTCAAAAAGCACATGCAAACCAACAAAATGTGCTACAAAAAAAAGCTCATCCACAACAGCTAAAACGGTTGTTGCAAAATCAAAATCAACATCAACAAAAACAGCTTCAAAAGCCAAAACAAATTTGAAAAGTGTTTCTGCAAATCATGCAACAATCAAATCAAATGCAGCCATCAACAATGCTTACGGATTTAAATCAAACATTTCTTCATTGAAATCAAAAGTTTCTTTAAATTCAAACATCAACACAAATGCTAACTTTAATACTAAAAACGGCAAAAAATCATTAATCTAATGCCTTTATTAAAGTAAAAGAATGACCCCGCGATACCCGCGGGGTTTTTTAATAAAAATGAATTAACTTCTTTTAATCAACAATCAAGATATAACCTTCTTCATTATTTTTCAACAAAAAATCAGCAGCCTTTTCACCAATTTTTTGACGCAAAGTATAAATATGCGATTCAACTGTATGCGTTTCAATATCCGCACGATATTTCCAAACTTCAGTTAACAAATCCGTCTTTGAAACTCCCTCCGGCAACGAACGAACCAAAAAAGTGATTAAATCTGTTTCTTTTTCCGTCAAATAATAATCTTTTTTTGCCTTTTTATCAAATAAGCGTCGTTTTGCTCCTTCAAACAAAAAACGTTTGTTTTCAAAAACAGGAGCCGTATTTTTTTTATTAATTAAAGAGGTTAAATGTAATTTTAACTCCTCCAGTTCACAAGGAACCGTCAATTCAATATCCGCCTCTTCATGCGTTGACCCAATAAGTAAAACAGGACAAGACACTTCTTCAGACAAAATCTTATCGGTCAATTCTTGATCCATTGCAATAATCAGTGCTTCACCAAACTCTCGCTCATTATTGTAACTTTTTGCATCCATTTCTTTTAAAGCATCACATCAAGCATCCCTGTAAAGTTTGTTTTTCGAAATAACAGTTATCATTTTTCTTGCCTTTTCAAATGAATTATTTTAGTATGCCTTTATAAAAAAGCTCACATCTTGTTAAATATGTTATCAGAAAGAAATTAAAAATGACAGCATTATTTTTGTATAAATGCCTTTGTATCTTATTGTATCCGTTTATTTTGATTTTTTTAAGTTATCGATTATTTAAGAAAAAGGAAAACAAATCCCGATTAAACGAACGCCTTGGTTGGCCAAAAAAGAAACGACCCGACGGAAAGCTTGTTTGGATGCACGGCGCTAGTGTTGGCGAATGTCTGTCTATGCTTCCTTTAGTTAAAAAACTCTTGGAAGAAGATAAAACCATGCATGTAATGGTAACATCCGGCACCGTTACTTCGGCAGACCTTATGCAAAAAAGATTACCAGAAAGAGCTTTTCATCAATTCATTCCCATTGATACACCCTTGGCTTGCAAAAGATTTGTGAAACACTGGAATGCAGATGCTGTTTTATGGTTTGAATCTGATTTTTGGCCTAATATGCTGACAGCGATTAAAAACAATAAAAACCCGCTCATTTTGTTGAACGGTCGCATTTCAGATAAATCATTTAATCGTTGGCAAAAACACCCCTATATTATTAAAGCTATTCAATCACTTTTCACCCTTTCCTTCGGGCAAACAAAAGAAGATGCAAGAAGATTGAAAGTGTTAGGCGCTCAAAATGTTATTTCAACCGGAAATTTAAAATTTGCAGCTGTTAATCCCCCTTTTGATGCCGAAGAACTTAAAAAAATACATCAGACAATCGGAAACAGGCCCTGTTGGACAATGGCCAGCACCCATGAGGACGAAGAATCACAAGGAGCTGAAATCCATTTAGGTTTAAAAGAAAAATATCCCTTCCTTTTAAGTGTTTTTGTTCCAAGACACCCCAACAGAGCCGAAGCATTGATTAACCAATTTGAAAAGAAGGGATTGAAAGTTGCAAGACGCTCAAAAAATGAAGAAATCACTGATGAAACAGATATTTATATGGCCGATACTATCGGAGAAATGGGACTTCTTTATCAATTAACACCATTTGTTTTTGTCGGTGGATCCCTTATCCCGTTCGGTGGTCAAAATATGTTAGAACCAATGCGATTAGGACAATATGTTGTCATTGGGCCTCATGCTTTTAATTTTAAAGAAATTGTTGCAACCGCAAAAGAAAAACAAGCCTTAGTAGAAATTACGGATAAAGAAGGGTTAAAACAACAATTGGATCTGTTTTTATCTAATCCGAATGCGTTTCAATTAACACGACAAAACGCGCAACAATTAGCCACTTCCGAAATGAGTGTTTTGGATCGTGTCTGGGAAATTTTGCACAAAGAATTCGACCTTTAAATAAAAAAATCAAAAAAAAGACTGGATATCTTCTATTTTTATGCTATAGTAGAAAAAAACAATGTTTCTTTTGGGCGGAGGCAAAATGGGTACACCTAAATTTTGGGATATCCCAAATTCTTTTTTATCAAAAATATTAAAACCGTTTGGAGCACTTTATGCTTTTGGAACAGCCTATCGTATCAGACGGGCAAAACCTTATCAGGCAGACATTCCTGTCATCTGTGTCGGAAACTTATCTGTCGGCGGGACAGGAAAAACGCCCGTATGTCTTGCCATTGCGAAAGAATTATATAAAATCAAAAAATCTTTTTTCTTTTTAAATCACGGATATAAATCACATTTAAAAAATGTTTTGGTTGATCTGAAAACTCATTCTGCTTATGACGTCGGTGATGAAGCTATTTTGCTGTCTTGCTATGCCCCAACTGTTGTGGACAATCAAAGAGCACGCGGAGCTCAATTAGCAATTAGAAAAGGAGCTCAATGTATTGTCATGGATGACGGATTTCAAAATCCCTCTTTAATCAAAACTTTTTCATTCGTTGTTGTTGACGGGAAAAAAGGATTTGGAAATGAATGTGTTATGCCGGCCGGTCCCTTGCGCGAACCAATTTTAAAAGGCTTAAATCGAGCGGATGCTATTGTCATTGCCGGAGAAGACGAATGGGGTGTCATATTTTATCTTCAAAGACACAAAATTGACTTACCGGTCTTTACCGGAAAATTCAAACCAAAAACAAAATTTATTTCTGCGCTTAAAAATAAAGATGTATTAGCATTTGCCGGTATCGGAAATCCAAAAAAATTTTTTGATTTATTAAAAGAAAATAATGTAAACCCGATTAAAACAGAAAGTTATCCGGATCATTATTTTTACACTCGATTTGATATTGAACAACTCCAAAAAAAAGCAAACGGCCTGCCTTTGGTCACAACAACTAAAGATGCTGTTAAAATACCAAGAGATTTATTAAAAGACATTCATATTGCCGATGGTGAATTTGTTTTTGATAATCCCCAGGAAGTTCGTGATTTATTAAAAAATATTGCACTTTAAATTAAGGAGATCCTTATGCCAAAACCAATCCGACGCGGAAATCGTTCTTTTATGCAAAAATTCTTTTTCGATCCGTTAACGGCTTTATTTGTTTTAATTATTTATACATTCTTTCAGATTTTGCCAACACAAACAGCCTCTAGTTTGGGAGCAAAAATCGGAAAATTATTGTATAAATTCATGAAGAAAAGAAACAAAATTGCCAGAGTCAACTTAAAAATTGCTTTCCCAGAAAAAAAAGAAAAAGAAAGAGAAGAAATTTTGAAAAATATGTGGATCCACTGGGGCCGTTTTTTTGCTGAAATGCCTCATGGCGAAAGGATTTATAAAAAAGCACGGATTACGGGTCTTGACACATTAAAAAAGTTACATAAAGAAAAAAAAGGTTGTTTTGTCTGTTCCGCTCATTTGGGAAATTGGGAACCGGCTGTTTCAGCGCCCCTTTTTGATGATTATTATTTGAATCCCGTCTATCGGGTTGCCAACAATAAATGGATTGACAAAATTATGTTTCAACGACGCAAGGGTACTCTTATCCCAAAGGGAACAGCAGGAGCCAGATTGATGGTTCAAGTCTTAAAACAAGGCGGGGGAGTTGTTATTCTTTGTGATCAAAAATTAAGAGAAGGCATTGACGTTCCCTTTTTTGGAAAACAGGTTAAAACCGCTCCGGCAACCGCAACAATCGCTCTTAAAATGAATGTTCCTGTTATTATGGCAAGATGTATCAGAGGAAAAGATGGTCTCTTTGATATTGAAGTTTCAAAACCGTTAGATATGCCGAATGTCAAAAAAGATGGAATGGAACAATCTGTTTATGAACTGACAAAAAAAATCAATCAAACCATTGAAGAATGGATTAAAGAAACACCCGAACAATGGCTTTGGGTTCATCACCGGTTTGATAAATCAGAATATAAATAAAACAAAAAAGCTCTTCTAAACGAAGAGCTTTTTTGGTGCTCAAGAAAGGACTCGAACCTTCACACCGATTAAGGTACTAGCACCTGAAGCCAGCGCGTCTACCAATTTCGCCACTTGAGCATTTAACCTTTCGAATTATAAAAAAAACTGTTTTAAAAGTCAACTCTTTTTGCCTTACACACGATTTTTTTTTGATTTCATAAAAAAAACTTTGAAAAAGAAAACAAAATCATTTAGACTGCAGGTAAAAAGGAGAAATAAAAATGACAGAAAAAAAACAAACAAATTCTTATATTATTCCAAATTCAGATAATGTAGACTTTTCTTGGAAAAGATACATTTTACCGGCCATTCATCCGGAAGGATTGAAAATTTTTGCAGTTGCAACGCTTGTCACTTTAATCCTTTGGATTTTTGCCCCCTGCTCTGTTATGATTACAGTGCCGTTGCTTGCTTTTGTTTTTTATTTTTTCAGAAATCCGCCTCGGGTTACTCCTGAAGGAGATAATCTGATCATTTCACCGGCCGATGGAATTGTCAGCAACATTAAATATGTTGTTCCGCCAAAAGAAATGGGTTTAGGGGATGAAGAATTACTACGTGTCAGCATTTTTATGAGTGTTTTTAACGTTCACGTGAATAGAGCTCCAACCTCTGGTACGGTTGATGCCTTAACATATCGACCGGGAAAATTTGTCAACATTGCTGATAAAGATAGTGAAGATAATGAACGTCAAGAAATCACCATCAAACGAGAAGATGGATTAAAAATCGGATTTATTCAAATTGCCGGTCTTGTCGCCAGACGTATCTATTGTCCATTAAAAGTTGGTGAAAATATCAAAAAAGGTTCTGTTTTCGGCATGATTCGTTTTGGTTCAAGATTGGATGTTTTTATGCCCAAAGGTGTTTATCCGAAAGTTCTTCCGGGACAGATTATGGTTGCGGGTGAAACTATTTTAGCCGATTTAAATGAGAAGCAATAATATAAGAGATAAAATATGATGGAAAAAACAGATAAAGAATTGAACATTAAACCGATATTTCCAAACGCCGTCACAATGACAGCTTTGGCCTTCGGTGTTTCTTCAATTAATATGGCTTTTTGGGGCGAATGGTCTTTGGCAATTTTATTCATTGCTTTAGCCGGCGTGTTTGACTTTTTAGATGGAAAAGTGGCTCGGATGTTAAACGTATCCTCAAAATTCGGGGCCGAACTTGATTCATTGTCCGATTTTGTCAGCTTTGGCGTCGCTCCGGCATTTTTAATGTATTTATGGACCATGGACGGGAACACCCGCATCAGTGTTCTTCAAAATTTAGCCGTCAAAAAAGAAGCCATCGGCGTTTATTGGGGTTTTGTTTTATTCGTTTCAATGTGTTGTGCAGCCAGATTAGCTCGATTTAACAGCTTGATTGACACAAAGCAACCACCCTATTGGAAACACTTTTTTATGGGCGTGCCTGCACCGGCCGGTGGTTTTTTAAGCATTTTACCATTAATTTTTTGGCTTGCCGGCGGACAAGAATTTGAATGTTTCAGAAACCCGATTGTTGCAGCATTTTTCCTTGTTTTCAGTGGGGTTATGATGGCCAGTAAAATACCAACATTATGCTTGAAACACATTCATGTATCATCACAAATGTCAACAATTTTGATGTTCACAGCATTTTTCATCATTGCCGGATTAATCACATTGCCTTGGATGACCTTAAGTCTTATCGGCATTGTATATCTTATTTCCATTCCGGTTTGTGTGTATTATTTTTTAAAATTCAAAAAAGAATATTATTTAATCAATAAGGAGTAAGCGATGAAAAAATCTTTGCTTTTTCTAACTATTTTTTCTTTATTTTGTTTATCAGGCACAGGATTTTCCCAAACATCGGAACAACCGGATACTGATCCGTTTCAAAGCCCATATTTCAAAGCAATGCAACAAAAAGCTTTCTCAAAGACAAAAGAAAATATGATAAAAAATAAAGAAAAAATTATGGAGTCTTTGGATAAAGTCCAAAAATACACTGATGAAGAATATCAAACACTTTATAATAATTATGAAGTGAATCCTCCTTTTATTGATAAAGACGGTATTTTAGAACTCAATCCGGATTACATATCAAAAAATAAAAAATACATTGAAAAAGATGGTAATCTTGTTGAAAATAAAAATTACCAACCCAATCCGGATAAAGAAAATCAAGATATTATGACCCTTATCAATTTACCAAAAGAAGAAAAACGATTGGGTAAAAAGGGCCTTTCAATTAATCCGGATGCTTTTTATTAATGAAAACCGTCAAAAACATTTCAGCCAAAAAAGCACCTGTTGTTATTCTTGCAAGACCTCAACTTGACGAGAACATGGGAATGGTGGCAAGAGCAATGATGAATTGTTGTCTTTCTGAGTTACGCCTTGTAAATCCTCGCGACAATCATTTAAGTTCAAAAGCGATTTCAGCATCTTCTGGAGCTCATCAGATTTTAGAAACGGCAAAAGTTTTTCCCTCTCTTGAAGAGGCATTGAAAGATATTCACTTTGTTTTAGCAACGAGTGCCCGAAAACGGGATATGACAAAAGAAATTTATTCTCCGGAAGACGGCATTCAAATAATTCAAAACAAAATGTCCCAATGCGAAAAAACAGCCCTTCTTTTTGGAGCAGAACGGACCGGCCTTGAAAACAAAGAAATTGTTTTGGCAAATGGTATTATTGAAATTCCGCTTAATCCCTTACATGCCTCATTAAACCTTTCTCAAGCTGTTTTATTACTCGGATATGAATGGCATAAAAATACCCTTACGCAAAATAATACGCATTTGGAAACAGGTGCTTCAAAAACGGCAACTCATGAAGAATTAAATGCTTTTTTTACACACATTGAAACAGCCCTTGAAGAAAGGGGGTACTTTCGGTTTGAAGATAAAAAAGAACGGATGAGTCATAATTTGAGAAATATTTTTTCAAGAAGTTCTCTCACTTCTTCCGAAGTGAAAACTTTGCATAAAATCGTCACGGATTTAACAAGAAAGAAACAATCAAAATGAAAAATATTTTTTTGTTATTCGGTTTAATTTGTCTGTCTGCTTGTTCCACACGAATGGCTCCTTACTGTGAACACTATGAATTAAAAACAAAAAATGAAACCGTTCGATTAGCATTAAACAACGGCTTTGTTCAAAAAGAGATTAAAACAAAGTATAAAACAAAAACCGAGAACGGTCTGTTTACTTTTGAAAATAATGATCTTCATCTGTTCATCAAAAATAAAGAAGAAATATACATCTTGAAAGATGATGATTTAATCAGTAAAAACAAACCATCAAACATATTTGAATGCCACTAATAAGATAAAGCATTGGGGATAAATTTAGTTGTAATTTCTCCTTCTTTACAAACAACTTTCTTTTCCTTGGCAATTTCCTTGCAAAACTCTTGGTCTTGAAATTTAAGGGTCAGATAAACAACATCACCACCTAATTTCGGATCATTAAAAATCAAAGAATATAAGTCCGGATTTGGCAATGAAATTTCAATTCCATCCGGAATTTCAATTCCTGTCAAGAGATTTGGTGAAACTCCTGCACAATCATACATAAAATCAATTTTTTCGCGTTCCAGCTCACCGGCACAATAAGCATAATTTTTTGAGGCAATTTTTTGAGCTGTGTCAAAAACATTTTTGATTTTTTTAGCCATCAACATCTTCTTTGTAATCGGTCCCAAAACAAACACATTTGACAATACCGGCTCCATCTCTGAAAGATAAGTATTTGTTGATTCTTTCATTTGCTTTTGAAGCAATTTTAATATCCCATATAAATCAGCTGCGCCAACTCCCTGCCCTGATTTACCATTAACAGAAACTTCATCCGTTCCGTAAAAAGAGATTGTCATTTGCCCTGTTGGCATATCAAAAAGTATAATTTCACCCGTCACCCATAAATCCATAAGTTTAGGATCTTTTAACCCTTCTTTCAACATCTTTTCCGTGATGTTTTCATCAAATTTCAGCTGAATCAAGGCTTTTTTGTTATGTTTCATATCATAAACGGTTAAATTTTTGATTTCTAACCCAGACAAAAAGTTGGCTTTTTCTTCTGGTGAAATCAATCTTGAAGGATTGTTCAGTATAGAAGAAAAGAAAGATATCCCTTGATTATAAAGCGACTTTGAATTTAAATTTTTAAACTCCCCTTCTATTATCGGAGTCATTGTTTGCGGATATTTAATATCCATAAAAAAACTACCGTTTAGATAAGAAATTTCCGCCACATTTTGACCTTGTTCTGAAAAAAGAGTCAATTTTGAATTATCAAGCATTCCCTCTTTTGAATTGAGTCTTCCGGCAAAAGAAAGCCCAGTTTTTCCTTCTATCGTCGGTAAAGAAAATGAAGTTAAATTAAAATGCTCTACCTCTTTTGAAAACAATCCATTCTTCAAAAAGGCAAAAGGATTTTCAAGGAATACCGGCAAATAACTTTCAATAAAATCATATGAAAAACGAACCGTTTTTCCCTCTGAAAATTGATATGAGACGTCCATTTTGTGAACATCTTGATTCAAATGAAATGAAATGTTTTTCACAATAGAGGCATTTTGATTAAAATCAGGCAAAATCCCTTCTTTGGGAATAAAAGTAAGAGTTGTCTCTTTTGTCAAAACCGGAAAAGAAAGCCCACCCTCCAAGAAATAGGATCCCTCCTCTGAAAGATATGAAGCTTTTGAAAATAAAAGACATTTATACAATTCCTCTTTTGTTTTTTGTGAGGGATCAACAACATATCCGACAAATGATTTAAATGTATCAATACCGGAACAGGTCACTTCTCCACGAGCGAAATTTTGCTTTCTGTCTTGAACGGAAAAACCGTTTTCAACGGTAAACAAGCCATCATAGCCCATTGAAGAAAAAGAATCCGTCAATTTTCCTTCTTTTAAATAAGTGAAAATTTTTTCTCGATTGTGAAAAGCTTCAATTTTCCCATCCGTTACCTGATCCAAATCTGCTTCCGGTATTTGTTGCTCATCCACACGATAAATCACAAATGGAGTATCAGCTCGAAGACTTCTTGATTGCGCAACATCTTGCACCGATACAGTCAAACACAATAACGATAAGAATAAAAGCTTTGTTTTCATTTACTGTCCCTTCCTATAATATTTTATACTTACAAAAAGAAACAAAAAAGTCAATTAAATAAAAAATTTATTTTAAAGAATCAATCCCTTGGAACAAAATTCCATACATACCAAGAGATTTAGCGCTTTCAATATTTTCAATTGAATCATCAATTAAACACATATTTTGAAATGGCATTTTAACAATATTTTTTGCATAAATGAAAAATGATTCATCAGGCTTTGCAACACCCATATTTGAAGAGGTAAAAACATGTTCAAAGACATTATGCCAAGCAGGTAAATGACCCCACAAATAATCCATTCTGATATAGGGTTGATTCGAAGCTATATGAAAAGAATGTCCCTCTTCTTTTTTATTTAAAATCCATTCCCATACCTCTTCTTTAATTTTCATATCACGACTCAACCAATATTCCAAAAATTCTTCAGAAGTCATTGAAATTTTATATTTTTTCAAAAAAGGATCTATAAATCTTGTCAGGTTTCGACTGCGTTGCAAAGAAATCAAAAATGCTCCTTGAAAAAGATCAGTTAAAACAGAAACCGGCAAATTGAAATCTTTTTCAAAATCTTTTGTCCATTGATAATGAACTTGCCCGTTTTCATCAACATGATAGGTGTCTAAAAGTGTGTTATCCAAATCCATCAAATAGTGCATTTCATTGCCTCCTTTTTATTGAATTATAAGCAAAAAGAAGCATATTTGTCAACAAATTAACTTAAATTAAGCTCTTGTTTGATATGTTTTAAATTGTTACTTTTTATAATTTGATAATTGATTTGTTCTTTATCTAATTTTTGAATAAATAAAGGCAATTTTTTATATCGATATTTAATATTCCATTTAAGCAACCGATAAAGGGAAAGAAATCCACCTGATTTTTCTTTTTGAAAGACTTTTAAAATATCTCTTTTTAAACAACGCCATTCTGATAACAAAAAATTCGGCATCAAAATAATCACTTTATCAACTTCTTTTAAAATCGGGTCAATCCATTCTTTTTCATAAACACCGTCAATAACAAAAGCGTTCTTATGCTCTTTCAAAAAATGATTTAAAAGGACGTCTCTTTCTTCTTCCTCACGCTTAATATTATAAGCTTTTTTTTGATTATTATCCCAATAGATATCATCTAATTCCAAATGTGGCAAATCTAACTGATTTTTTAAAAACAATGCTAAAGTTGTTTTACCCGATCCACCATTTCCGATAATATATATTTTTTTCATTTTTTATCTCGATAATCGATCAAAACATAATTCTCGCCTTTATTGTATGCTTTGATAACCTCAAAAATATGATGCATCAATTGCGAAGGCAAATCATCTAAATCAAAAAATTGCAATTGCACGGTTTTATCCGGTTCTTTATTGTCAATTTGACCACTATATGTATCCGTAAAAATAAAATAATTGATGATATCGGCTCTTTTTCCTTTATAAGGGGCATCTAACAAATGGGCAATCACATTTATTTTCAAATTTTCTTTTTTTAACAAAATTCCGGCTTCTTCTTTTGCTTCTCTGATTAAAGCATCAATCACCCCTTCACCTTTATCAACATGACCGGAAACAGGCGTGAACAGGCCATCTGTAAACCCGCCTTTTCGTTCTTGTAACAATAATTTGTTATTTTGAATCAACATCAAATGAACACCGATATAGGGCGTTTGATGAATATCTTGCATTTATCTTCCTCTTAATAAGCTAAACACTCTGCGCCTTCGAACTTCCATTGACGAATGTATCCCTCATCAATCACAAAAATGGTTGTGCATCCTTTTGAAACCGTTGCTGTTTTTTCATCAAAGAAAGAATGTTCTTTTGCCATTCTCGGCATCCGTTCAATCTCATTTCCGTCAGCCACTTTTTTCATCTTGTTTTTAATATAAACAACATAATTTATCCCCTCTTTTTGATAATCATAAGAAGGTTGTCCCCAAACGGAAATCAAATCTTTCTTTTCTTTCTTAAGCCACAGATTCAAAACTTCTTGATATTTACTCGAATCCGCTCCCGTTTGAACCGGTTTCCCCACACAAGAACTCAATAATAACATTATAAAAAAAGCAGATAATATTTTCATAAATAAATTCTCCTATTTTCCAATTGTTCTTTTTTTTTATTTTTTTTGCAAGAAAAATTTGTTTTTTAATCAAAATTCAAGTATTCTATAAAAAAGAAAAGGAGAACACATTATGAAAAAAATATTTTTATCCGTTATCGCATTGCTTTCACTTTCAGCTTGTCAATCAAACCCGTATGCATTGGATAATGCAGTTTATCATTATCAATTAAATAACACACCGATTACCATTTCATTTAATGCAGATGAAAACCGATTTGCAGGCAAGGTTGTGAACAATTATTTCGGAACATATGAACAAAAAGAAGATACTGTCACTTTGCACCCACTTGGCGCAACAATGATGATGGGACCTGAAAATGCCATGCGAGCTGAACAAGAATGGATGCAATTATTGTTAAATGTCAAAACCATTCAACAAACAGAAAATGGCCTTGTTTTCACCTTAAAGAACGGTCAAAGAATTATGCTTGTCAAATAAGATAAGTTCATGAACAACAAAAAAAAGCGAGTCAAAAGGCCCGCTTTTTTTATATCCTAGAATTTAACCTATT
>JAZNVO010000002.1:0-3040 GCA_045592885.1 Alphaproteobacteria bacterium | reverse complement strand
TCTTCCTAAGACCGCTTGGCCTCCGACTTTTCACATATTGGAACAAATGCCGAAACAGGCCGTCAAATGAATGAAGGCTCTTTGGAAGTTGAGCTTGTTCCCCAAGGCACTTTAGCCGAGCGCATTCATGCCGGTGGAGCCGGACTTGGTGGCGTTTTAACCCCAACGGGTATTGGCACTTTGGTTGAAGAGGGGAAAAAGAAAGTTACCATTGACGGAAAAGAATATTTATTGGAAAAACCGATTTTTGCTGATGTTGCCTTGATTTATGGGTCAAAAGTTGATCCACTTGGCAATATTTCATTTCACGGCACAACAAGAAATTTCAATACCATGATGGCTATGGCTGCTAAAACGGTGATTGTTGAGGCTGAAACCTATCTTGATGAACCAATGAATCCGGATGAAGTTGTTATTTCCGGCATTTTCATTGATTATATCATTAAAAAAGGAGCATAAGAATGGAGTTAAACAAAGATGAAATCCGCCATTTGATTGCTAAACGCGTGGCTCAAGAATTCAAAGACGGGGATGTTGTGACCCTTGGGATTGGTATGCCAACTTTGGCTTCAAATTATATTCCAAAAGATATTCATGTTTTTTTACAATCTGAAAACGGGATTTTGGGTGCTTCCGGTATTTTGCCCATTGAAACGGCAGATAAAAGTATCACGGATGCCGGCGGTAACTATGTCAGCATCTGTAAAGGCGGTTGTTTTTTTGACAGTTTGACCAGTTTTTCAATGATTAGAGGCGGTCATATCAACACAACGGTTTTAGGCGGTCTTCAAGTTGATGAAGAGGGAAATTTGGCAAATTGGCTTGTCCCCGGAAAAATTGTCCCCGGTATGGGAGGCGCTATGGACTTGGTTGTCGGCGCGCAAAAGGTTATCGTTATGATGGAGCATACTGCCAAAGGAATGCCAAAAATCCTTAAAAAATGCACCCTGCCCTTAACGGCGCAACATGAAGTAGACATGATTATTACTGAAAAATGTGTGATGGAAATAAAATCTGACGGGCTTTGGCTGACCGAAATCAGCCACCTATCCTCTCTTGAAGATATAAAAGCCAACACTGAGGCTGATTTTAAAATAGCAAAAAATTTGAAAACATTTTAAAAAAAGAGGAGAAAATCTCCTCTTTTTTTTATCTATTCACGAACAAAATCATTTGAAACGGCTTTTAAGCGCAAAACTTGATCCGTTGTTTTGATAATAACATGCGCAACGCCATAAGTCGGGTCACATTCTGTCGGCATCGGCATGGGCAATAACTCCGATGCAAACTGATATAAAGCCTTATAATCTGCTTTAATCGTCTTATCCTTTGATTGAGCATGGTAAAACAACGTGTCTTTTTCCCATTTAATGCCGGATTTATCCGCTTCTTCAATTTCTTCATATTTAATGCATATTTTAGGTTGCTTTCTTTGTTTTTCATGAAACATCAACTGATCCAACGTCATCATTTTTTGAAAAAGAACATAAATTTCACTTAAATTAATCGGTTCTTTCATTTCCGGTTCAAGCAGAACCGGCATTTTTTCATTTTTTTTAACGTTTTTCGTCATTTTTCTTCCTTTTATATTCAGCGTTTGGTGATTTTTAAAGTAGTAAAATTTTTATCAAAAGGAAGATATTTTGTCAACTGATTTTTTAAAATTTAACAAAGCCTATAAGCAATTCCCAATATCAAATACATCAGTTACTTTGTTTTCTTCAACAATAAAAGTTACGATACAACTGCTTTTTAAATATTGCCCTTGCTGATAAGTGCTCCCGCTTAAATAAACTTCACTTGTGGGGGGCGTATAGGTTTTATAATTTGTTTGATAAATAAGTTTCGTGATATTTCCTTCTTGAACTTTTATATTCGGTTCGCCCAATAAATCAATTACTTTTTGTGAAGAGTCCCCTTTTAACCTGAATAAACTTTCTTTATTAAACTGTTGACGAACGGCAGAACAGGATAAAACACATAAACAAATTAAAAAACAATATATTAAACGCATATTTTCTCCTTTTTCATATAAATAAAATAAGTTTTAAAAAAAATAAAAAAACCCGTTCTTTCGTTTAAAGTTTCAAAAAAATGTCATACCTAAACAGATTTTTTTGATTTATGATAAAAAAAGAAAAGGAGATTTATCATGAGATACTTATTTATTTTTTTATTATCATTTTTTATTTCTTTTGCCTCAAAGGCTGATGTTTTAGGGTTTTGGACAACCATTGACGATAAAACGGGAAAAGAAAAAAGCGTTGTTCAAATTTATGAAGAAAAAGGCAAAATCTTTGGAAAAGTTGTTGATATTTTTGGAAATAAAGAGGCAACGGCCAAAATTGAATGGTCACCCAAAATTATGGGCCTTCAAATTATATGGGATTTAGAAAAAAACAAAAATAAATATACAGGGGGAAAAATTTTGGACCCGCAATCAGGAAAAATATACGGATGCGAAATTTGGGAAGAAAACGGCAATCTTATCGTTCGAGGGAAAATTGCTTTTTTAGGCCGTAATCAAACATGGAAAAGAAACACAACATATCAATAAGCTCTCTGCGCGTGGTTTTCTATTTATAAAAAAAAAGGAACTCATTTTTCAAGAGTTCCTTTTTTTTATCAGATGTTCATGATTAATATGATCTTGCATAAATCACATCAATAGTTGCCGGTTTTCCGGTAATCAAACAAACGCCTTCAGTTCCGGATTGATCAAACGGGATGCAACGGATATTGATTTTCATTGATTTAAGTTTTTCTTCAATATCATTATCGCCACACCATTTTCCGCGAACAAAAGTGACAGAGGGTTTATCCCCTTCGACAAACACATTTTGATTTGCAAAATATTTTTCAAATTCTTCAGGAGTTTGAATATCATTCTTAATGTTTTTGTTTAAGCGCTCTTCAGCTGCTTGAAGCAATGAATTTTGGATATTTTCCAATCTCTCTGTAACAGAGTCAACAAATGCATCAAAAGAGACAATTTCTTTCCACTCTTTAAGATTGATTTTCGTTCTGTTACGAACCATAA
>JAZNVO010000001.1:0-3296 GCA_045592885.1 Alphaproteobacteria bacterium | reverse complement strand
ATATTAACCTTTTGTTAATAATCAAGAGCCTTGAAAAATAAAAAAAAGAGAAAAATACAAAAATTCTTCTCTTTTAAAATTGCGATTCGGGAAATGATAAAATTTTAATTGATTTTTGTGCGCACAACTGTAAGAGGAGGTAATAAATCAATTATCTCTTTTTTTAATGGAATTTCAATGGATTGGCCTAAATGACCGGAAGATATTTCTTCCGTTTCGGCGCCGGTTCGGTGATCATAAAATTCTTGAACAATAATTTTAATCGGATCTAATTGATAAGGCGATAAAAATTCCAAGGTCATCCCTTTTTGAATTTTATGCTTTATTTCCATAATAATTCGGCCGTCTTTTTCCCCTTTCACAAGACCGGCATAACGCCAAGTGCCATCACTTGCCGAAACATCATAGTTATGCGCTTCAGGGCCGGCGTTACCGTCCAAAAATCCGACTGTATATCCGCGGGATTGAAGTGTCATTAATTCTTCCATATATTTATCCGGATTCCAATTTTTTGGGTCATTAAACCAATCATCAATGGCATGGCGATAAGTTCTGGCTGTAATAGCGGCATAATATTCTGATTTATTACGTCCTTCAATTTTAAATGAATCGATTCCGATGGGAAGTAATTCATTTAAACGGGGAAGCCAACATAAATCTCTTGAGTTCATAATGTATGTGCCGTTTTCATCTTCATCAATTTGCATCAATTCGCCGGTTCTTGTTTCCTCTTCAATGTAATAAGTTGAAGAGGGATTGGGATGAACGGGTTCTGATTCATATATTTTATAACGCCATCTGCAAGAATGGGCGCAATTTCCTTTATTTGCGCTTCTTCCCGTCATAAAATTTGAAAGTAAGCAACGACCGGAATAACTGACACATAAAGCTCCGTGAATGAATGTTTCAATTTTAATATCAGGGCATTGTTCTCTAATTTCTTTAATTTCCGTTAACGGCACTTCGCGCCCTAAAACGCAAAGACTTGCCCCTTGTTTTTTCCAAAAGTTAACGGTTAAAGTTGAACAAACGTTTGCTTGTGTTGAAATATGAAGGGGAAGGGTGGGGATTTCTTCTTGAATGCGGGCAAAAATACCGGGGTCTGCCACAATAACGCCATCGGGGTTTAAATCTTTTAATAAAGTGATAAAATTTTCAATTTTTTCAATGTCTTTATTATGGGTAAATAAATTAACGGTTAAATAAACTTTTTTTCCAAGCGAGTGGGCATGTTCAATGCCTTCTTTCATTTCTTCAGCCGTAAAAGAAATTTTGTTTCTTAAGCATACACCGGGCATACCGGCATAAACGGCGTCAGCGCCATATAAAAATGCGGTTTTTAAACGATTGAGTGAACCAGCGGGAAGCAAAAGTTCCGGTTTTTTTTGTGTTTGCATTTTTTTATCCTTTATCTATCTGTTTTATTTAGGGCGTATTATAGTCTTTTTTTTAAGAAAAATCAAAAAAATAATACACTTTTTTATCTTTTTGCTTTATAATGCGAAACATTGATTTAATATAAATAAAAGAGTTGACATTTTTAAAATGAAAACCATTCATTTTTTTATGAATGATAAAATTTAGAAAGGAAAGAAAATGACAAGACAAAAACCTGTTGTGCTTTGTATTTTAGATGGCTGGGGTTATCGTGCTGAAAAAGAAAATAATGCAATTGAAATGGGAAATACTCCTGTTTGGCATAATTTAATTAAAGAATATCCGACAACAATGCTTAAAACATCCGGATTGGATGTCGGGTTGCCTGCCGGTCAAATGGGTAACTCCGAAGTGGGGCATACAAATTTAGGCGCAGGGCGTGTGGTCTTGCAAGATTTGCCTCGTATTGATAAAGCCATTGAAACAAAAACATTGAACTCGAATCCGGTTTTGTTGGATTTGATTGACGGGCTTAAAAAAACAGGGGGCGCTTGTCATTTAATGGGATTGGTTGGTCATGGCGGTGTTCATGCCCAACAAACGCATATTATTGCTCTTGCAAAAATTTTAAATGAAGCTGGTGTTAAAGTTTGGTTGCATTGCTTTATGGATGGCAGAGATACGGCTCCAGATTCCGGTCTTGGTTTTGTGAAAGAATTGGAAGAAGCGTTGGCAGATTGTTCAAACGTTAAAATTGCAACGGTTTCTGGTCGTTATTATGCCATGGATCGTGATAACAGATGGGAAAGAATTGAGCTTGCTTATCAAGCACTTGTGGATGCAAAAGGAAAACGTTTTGAAACGGCAGAAAGTGCTATTAGCGCTTCTTATGAAGAAAAAGTTTTTGATGAATTTATTATCCCGTGTGTGATCGGGGATTATAAAGGCATGCAAGACGGTGATGGTTTAATTATGGCAAATTATCGTTCAGATAGAGCCAGAGAAATTACCCGTATTTTATTGCAACCGGATTTTGAAGCAGCTCCAAGATGCCGTGTTGTTAAATTTGAAAAAGCTGTTGCAATGACGGAATATTCTGTTGAACATAATAAATGGCTTAAAGTTTTGTTCCCACCGGAAGAATTAACCAATATTTTTGGCGAAGTTGTGGCTCAAAACGGATTGAAACAATTGCGTATTGCCGAAACGGAAAAATATGCGCATGTCACTTTCTTTTTTAATGGCGGAAAAGAAACATTGTTCCCAAATGAAGAACGCATTTTGGTTCCAAGTCCGAAAGTGGCAACTTATGATTTGAAACCGGAAATGTCTGCGATTGAAGTAACGGATAAATTGGTTGAAGCTATTAATGATGATAAGTTTGATGTGATTATCGTAAACTATGCCAATGGAGACATGGTGGGACATACCGGCGTGATGGAAGCGGCTGTGAAAGCTGTTGAAACAGTGGATGCTTGTTTAGGAAGAGTTGTTGAGGCGGTTAAAGCAAAAGACGGCGCTATTTTCGTTACTGCCGACCATGGAAATGCCGAACGCATGAAAGATGAAACAACAGGGGCGCCTTATACGGCGCATACGAATACGCCCGTCATGGCGGTTCTTGTGAATGCGCATGGGGTTAAGGGTTTGAAAGAAGGTTGTTTGGCTGATGTTGCGCCGACACTTCTTGAAATCATGAATATCGCTCAACCAAGTGATATGACAGGCGTTTCATTAATTGAAAAATAAGTTTACCCGATAACAAAGAAAACACCTTGCAAGTTGCTTGCAGGGTGTTTTTTGTAAGAAGAAAACCACCGGCTAGGCCGGTGGTTCCGTAGAGCTTATAGCTTTACATCCAAAAAATCCTTTCGTATAAGAAGAAATGACGGTCTGCAAACAGTCATAAAAAAGAAAGG